>JACDAN010000244.1 GCA_013695385.1 Actinomycetota bacterium
CGCCGTCCGGCCGAGCGCGACGCCCTGATTCGCGCGGGCGTACGGGCGTTCTGCCTCACGAACGCCCAACTGCGGGCCGAGGAGCAGACCAAGCCGACCTTCGTAGACACCGTAGATGTATGGGCCCAGCCGAATACCGTGAACTGCTGCGGTACGGCATCGGGCTGACCGACATCTGCAAGGTCAGCTCCGGAGCGGACCGAAAGATTGGCGGCGGGGATTTCGACGTTCCGCGGCTTGTCGGGTTGCTCAAGTCTTACCGCCCTGCGTGGATCGCCTTCAACGGCAAGAACGCGGCGAAGGCAGCGCTCAGCAGCGGCGTCCAGTACGGCAAGCAGGCCGAGTTGCTGGGGCCGTCCGCCGTCTATGTCCTCCCCTCGACGTCCGGTGCCGCGCGCGGCTTCTGGGACGTGCGCTACTGGCGCGAGCTCGCCGAAGCCGTCTGAGGTGCCCGAATCCCCGGTTGAGCACGGCCTGACCACCTCGTCTCGACCCCTGCCGCCAGTGTGGAGGGCTTCCAGTGCGACTGGCCCACGGTCGGCGTCTCCCCGCGGTACGCTCACAGAAGTTGCGACTGTCGGCCGCTTCCTGAGTCCGGAGCACCGCCCAATCCATGCCTGAGAAGCTTCCCGACTACAAGTCGCCCCCGGTGGTCGAGGTCATCGCGGCTGTTCAGTTCGACCCTTTGCCGCAGTTCGGGATCGCAGAGGCGGTCGCCGTCGCCAGGGCCTTCGATGATTACTCCGTCGTGGACGTGCCGCCGGCACTGCCGCCAATCGTGGAGGCTCGCCCAGGAGAGCCGGCCCGGCAGTCTTTCAGGCTCGATCTCGGGTCCCAGCCGGTTCGCCTTCTTCTCGCGAGTGACGATGGTCGCTGGGTGATCCAGCTACAGCAGGACCGGATCGCGGTGCACGAGCGGCGCGTGAAGAAGCGGCCCTCCTTCAAGCACGTCCGCCCGCAGCTCCGAAAGGTCGCGACGCAGGCATCCGCGGCGCTGGGCCGAGAGTTGCTCGGGAAGCAAAGGCATAGTGCGGAGCTCGTCGAGCTCATCTACGACAACCGCATCACCGCAGGGAAGGGCTGGGACAAGGCTGCCGACCTTCACAAGGTCTTACGCGTGGTGGCTCCGCCGGCTACCGAGTCAGAGGTCCCGATCGAGCAGATCTCGGTTGCCTTCTCCTCCCTGCTCCAGGCGTCAGGCGAGTTCGCGGGGCGACTGCACGTACAGGCAGCACCCGAGATCGAGCTGCAGACCGGCGAGACCCAGATTCACCTTCAGCTGATAAGCCACCGATACAGTCGGCAGCGTGCGTTCACTACTGTTCTCGCCGACTGTCATCGCGACATCGTGGAGGGCTTCACGGCCGTGACGACGCCCCGTATGCATAAGGTCTGGGAGCGCTACCAGTGACTACCGCCGAACAGGGCCCCTCCTTTGCTCCTGGCCACACCTCTGCGCCGGATGCGGCCGGATGGGCGGGCGTATCGCGTGACGCGCTCGCGGCCCGGTTCGAAGAGCTTGCGGCGCTCAACCCCGACTGGGACAGCTACGGGGCCAGGTCAGTGGATCCGGACGCGCTGCGTCAAGGCCAGCTGTTCGTGGAATGGCTCCTCCAGCGGCCGATCCCAATCCCATCGATCTTTCCTGTGCCCGACGGCGGGGTCCAGCTCGAGTGGGCCGCCGGCGCCGTCGAGCTCGAGGTCGAGATCGAGCCCGGAGCGGCCGTAGGCGTGTTCGTCTGCGATGACCGCGACGCCGGCCACCAGATCGACGGAGAGCTCCCGCGGGACGAGGGACTGTTTCGAATTGCACTTGAGCGTCTCGCCGCCTACGCGTGACAGAGCCAATCCACGACGCGGACGCGCTACTGCGCCGAATCCCCGACCGGCCCGCGCAGTGGACCAAGCGCTCTGACGGCACGGCGCGGCCGTCGAGCGCGTCGATGAAGCCCATTCCGAGGACGGAGGTCTCTCCGTCGACGTGCGTCGCTTGCTTGACGACCCAACCGACCCGACGAGCGTCCTGAACGGGCTGTCGGGATTCGGTCTGGCCGAGTTCGAGGCAGCCGTCCCCCGGACCAACGGGCTTGAGGTCGAGCACACCCCGCTCTCCGAGAACCACGCCCACGCCGACATTCGCGGATTTGAAGCGATGTCCAAGAAGGATGCGAAGCGAGCGCAGAAAGCATTGGCGGAAGCGGCGGCCTGGATCCAGATGCCCCCAGGCGCTCTCGCGGCCCGTAGCTGAACCGGGGCACAGCAAACCCGCCAACATTTCCGCCAACATCTGGCTGGCAAACCGGGTCTCAGCCGGTCCTACGCAGTCCCGCTGGAACGACCAAGAACCCGCTGATTAACAGGGAAAACATCCCAGAACCGGTCGGACCTGGGCGGACCCCTAACCACCCCCGGAGTCTCTCGTAAAGAAGGGGTCCCCGGTTCGAATCCGGGCGTCGGCTCTGAGCAATTCCAACGGGAGGATCT
>JACDAN010000257.1 GCA_013695385.1 Actinomycetota bacterium
ACTCTGAGCGGGTCGAGATGGCGCTCGGGCTTCTTGGCGAACGGTTCCGTGAAGGGCGAAGCGGCATCGTCCTCGAGCAGGTGGCGGGCGGCTGGGCCTTCCGGGCCTCGCGCGAGGCCGCAGAGGCCTGCGGCCGGATGTTCGAGCGGCCTGTCGAGCGCGGCCTGACGCAGGCGGCCGTCGAGACCCTTGCGGTCGTGGCGTACCTGGGGCCCTGCTCCCGCCCGGAGATCGCGCGGCTGCGCGGAGTCGCGGTCGACTCCGTCGTCGCCGGCCTCGTGGAGCGGGGGCTGATCGCCGAGGCCGGACGAGAGGATGCCGGTGGCGCCGTTCGCTATCGGACGACGCCGCTGTTCGAGCGCGTCTTCGGGCTCGGAAACCTCTCGGAGCTGCCGCGGCTCGAGAACCTCGGCGACACCGAGGACATCCGCGGGCGCCTCGAGCAGCTCGCTGAGAAACGCCCTGCCTGACCCGTTAGGCCTGTAGGCGGTAGAAGCGCCAGAAGTCGTGCTCGATCGGCACGACCTGCACGTCTCCGAACCCGGCTTCGCCGGCGTAGCGCCGGAACGTCGACTCGCGCATCGCTGTGCCCGTCTCGGCGGAGGGTCGCTCGACGCGGCCGACGGGAAGGCAGTGGAGGATCGACCATCCGTACATGACCCGCTCGACGTCGTCGCCCGGCGCCGTGAACTGGTCCGCGACCTTCTCGTCGGCGACGAGGGCTACTCCGCCTTCCGCGAGGAGCTCGCGGATCGCCGTCAGCGCCTCGACCGGCTTGGCGAGGTCGTGGATCGCCTCGAAGACAGTCACGAGGTCGTACCGGTCGGCGAGCTCGGGGTCGGCCGCATCGCGAACCTGGAAGTCGACTCGCTCTCCCACGCCCTCCGCGGCTGCGGCTGAGCGAGCGAGCATGACCGACTCGGGGTCGAGGTCGAACCCGTCGACCTGGATGCCGGGATACGCCTTCGCAATCGAGATGCTCGACCACCCAGTTCCGCAGGCGACATCGGCGACCCTGGCCGATCTCGAGCGCAGCCGCTCCTCCACGTCGGGCAGCGCGGGAAGCCACTCGGTCGCGAGGAGGTTGACGAATTGCGCCCGATTCATGTCGCCCTGGCCCTCGACGAAGTCGGCGGGGTACTCGGCGTAGGGCACGCCGTCGCCCGACCGGAACGCGGCCAGCACCTCGGGCAAGGGGTGCGCCATGCCGACCATCATGCGCGCGAAGGCGGCCATGTAGTTGACGCTGTCGCGGTCCAGCAGAACCTCTTCGTGACCTGCCGGAAGGCGATAGCGGCGCCCGGCTGCGCCGGCACCCGCATCCTCGACGTCCAGGATCCCGCCCACCGCCTGGTGCTCGAGCCATTCGCGCACATAGCGTTCGTCGCAGCCGGCCGTTGACGCCACCTCATCCGGTGTCTGGGCACCATCGGCGAGCGCGGCGTAGAGGCCGAGTCGGTCGCCGATGTACACGGCATGGAGGTCGTTGAACCCGAGGACTGCTTCGAAAAGGCGCTCGACGAGGGCGTCGCGCCGCTGGATGTCGGCAGCTTCGGCCATACGCAGGAAGGACCTTAGAGCGCGGAGGCGATTTCTCCTAGCTCCGCGACGACGTCGAGGTCCTCGTGGACGACGTGCTGGAGCATCACGCGCTCGACGCCTGCCGCCTCGAATTCGCGGAGCCCCGCGACCAGCTCGGACGGGCCGCCCGCGAGCCCTCGCCGGCGCAGCTCCTCGAACCAGTCCGCGGCCGAGCCGGCATCGGGATACCGCTGAACGAATTGCTCCGCGTGCTGCATGTCGACGAGGAACGGCGTCATCAAGGAGAAGCGGAGCGACCCTGGGTCGCGCCCCACCTGCTCGCAGGCCTGGTTGAGTCGCGTCCTGCGCCGCGCTGCTTCCGGCGGGTCTGCGCTGTGCGTGTTGTATTCGTCGGCGAAGCGCGCGGCCACACCTGTGGTGCCGCGCTTGGCGGCGCCGCCGACGATCAGCGGCGGGCGCGGGCGCTGGACGGTCAAGAGGTCGTCCCGAAGCAGGCGGTCGACGGCCTCAACCTGCCCTGCGAGCTCCTTCAGGCGCTCGGACATCACCGGAAACGCAAGCGCATAGCGCTCGTGCTCGATCTCCATCCAGCCGGCTCCCATACCGACCTCGACCCGCCCGCCGGAGATGTGATCGACGGTCGCAGCGGCCTTCGCGAGCACCGAGGGGTGGCGAAACGTCACCGGCGAGACGAGTGTTCCGAGCCGGAGCTGCGTCGTTCGAGCGGCCAGGGCGCCGAGCAGCGTCCAGGCATCGGTCGCCGTTCGTCCGTGGTCGGTCTGAGAGAGGTAGTGATCCGACCTGAACATGGTCTCGATTCCATGCCGTTCGCAGGCCTCGGCAAGGGCGAGCCACTGATCCCAGGAGACACCCTCCTGGCCCTCGACCATGAGCGCGACGCGCACTTATCGCGCGGTCGCGAACGACCAGAGGTGACCTTCGGAGTCTTCCGCGTCGTAGCGGCGATCCCCGTTCGGCTGCGTCGTCAACTCGGTGACGATCTCAGCCTCTTCGGCACGCGCGCGGTCGAGGTGGGCCTCGACGTCGTCGACATAGACATGCACCATCGCCGTGAACAGCCCGGCGCGGGCCGGGCTCGCGTAGTCCCAAGTCGGCTGTCCGACCATGACCGACTCCCCGTCCAGCCTGAGCTCCACGTGCAGCCCACCGCCGCCTCCGATCGAGCGCAGGTGCTCCACGAATCCGAACGCCCGGGTGAGGAACGCCACTGCGGCCTCGGCGTCCTCGTACAGCAGGTATGGCGAGATTCGTGCCACGCTGCCACCCTAGTCCGGTGCGGCTGAACGCGTACATGGCCCGGGCGGGCATCGCTTCGCGGCGGAAAGCCGATGAGCTGATCAAGGCCGGCCGGGTGTCCGTGAACGGCGCAGTCGGTCAGCTCAACACCTTCGTCGAGGGGAAGGACCGGGTGGCCGTGGACGGCCGCGAGATCGCGCCGCAGGCCCTTGCGTATGTCCTGCTGCACAAGCCTGCCGGAGTGGTCACGACGGCGAGGGACCCGCACGGCCGCCCAACGGTCGTTGGGCTCGTCGAGCACACGTCGCGGGTTGTTCCGGTCGGGCGGCTGGACGCCGACACGACCGGCGCGATCCTGCTCACGAACGACGGCGAGCTCGCGCACCGGCTCGCGCACCCGAAGTACGAGGTGGAGAAGGTCTACGAGGCCGAGGTCGAGGGCGAGCCGTCCGATGATGCGCTCAGGCGGCTCGCGGGCGGCGTCGAGCTGGAGGATGGCCCGACCGCGCCGGCTCGGGCGCGCCGGCTCGGTCGGTCGAAGGTCGAGCTCGTGATCCACGAAGGACGCAATCGGCAAGTCAAGCGCATGTGCGATGCCGTCGGACATCCAGTCCGGCGGCTCCACCGCACCCGGTACGCGGGGTTGACCGTCGAGGGCCTCCAGCCGGGGGACTGGCGCGAGCTGACGTCCGAAGAAGTCGCGACGCTGGTCGCAGCTACGCGTACCAGGTGAGGGCGCCGAGAATCGCGAACAGCGCGATGAGGGCGCAGCCCTCGAAGGCGACCGCCTCCCCGTCGCCGGTCATCTGCCAGACAGCGATCGCAGTCAGCGCCAGCGCGGTTATGTAGACCGGCTCCAGCACGAAGGTCAGTGGCGTCGCGAAGAAGAACGAGAGCAGAACGAGCAGCGGAAAGACGACGAGCGCCGTCTGCGAGACGGCGTTGTTCACGACGGAGAGCGCGAGATCGTTGTTTCCCCTGGCCGCGGATGTGATCGCAACCGCGTTCTCGACTGCATTCCCTGCGATCGCCACGATCACGAGGCCAGTGAACGCGCGCGAGATGCCGAGCGCCTCGACGGCGGGGTCGATCGCGTGAACGAGCCATTCCGAGACGAGTGTGGCGGCGAGTCCGGCGGCAAGGATGAGGCCGATCGACGTGCGGAGGGAGAGTGCGCCGCGCGCGGGCTCGACCTCGCTGTGCTCCTCGTGTCCCTTGCGCAGATACGACCAGACCCAGACGGCGTACACGCTGAGCAGCAGGACGGCGCCGAAGGCGGAGATCTCCTCCGCGTGTTCGGCTGCTCCTTCGCCTACCTGGTCTGAGAGCCCGAGGAGCACGATGATGAAGATCGCCAGCAGCAGGAGCGTGGCCGTGTCGTTTGGCAGCCTCGCGTTGAAGCGCATCACGCCGTCGGGGGAGCGCCAGGCCCCGACGATGACCGCCAGGCCCAGAATCAGGAGCGCGTTCGAGAAGAGCGCTCCGAGCAGCGAGGTCTTCGCCACGACGACCTCGCCGGCCGACAGCGCGAAAAGGACGACGGAGATCTCCGGGATGTTCCCGAGCGTCGCCTGAAGGACGCCGGTCGCTGCCGGGCCGATCCGCTCACCGAGCGCCTCGGTCGAGAACGAGATCGCCCAGGCAAGACCGGCGAGGGCTGCGAGAGCCACGAAGAAGAGCGCCACCTGAGCAACGTCCGTGTATCTGAGGACGCCGGCGACCACCGTGAGGACGAGGATCCCGGCGAGCACGAGCAGCCGTGTCCGACCGAGACTACGCACGCACGAAGCCCATTCGCTCGTACATCAGCCCGAGCGTCGGGGCAGATGCCTCGCGGGCTTTGTCGGCGCCGTGGCCGAGCAGCCGCTGCAGCTCCCCAGGGTCCGAGCGCAACTCCTTATAGCGCTCCTGGATCGGTGCGACGACCTCGACGACCGCCTCGGCGACGTCCGACTTGAACTGACCGTAGCCGGAGCCGTCGTAGCGGGACTCGATCGTTTCCGGCGTCTCTCCGGTTGCAACAGCCAGGATGTCGATCAGGTTCGTGATCCCGGCCTTGTCGGGGCCGCGGCGGACGTCGGTTCCGGAGTCGGTGACCGCGCCTTTCACCTTCTTGCGGAGGACATCCGGGGGGTCGAGGAGCCCCAGGGTCCCCTGCGGTGTTCCGAGCGTGGTCGACATCTTCCGCTCAGGCTCCTGGAGATCCATGATCCGCGCGCCGATCTCCGGAAACTTGCCCTGCGGCAGCT
>JACDAN010000275.1 GCA_013695385.1 Actinomycetota bacterium
CGAACGACATCAGCCCCCCGAACCCCGGATAGCGGACTTGCTCCACGCCTTCGTGTGCATCGAGGCGCCGCGCGAGCTCCCGGGCGCTCGCCGTGTGGCGCTCCATCCGTACGTCGAGAGTCTGCAAGCTGCGGCCGAGGAGCCAGGCAGCATCCGGTGCCGCCACGATCCCCGTCCGGCCGCGGAACTCCAGCAGCCGCTCGTACGCGCCGTGGTCACGGGAGACGACCGCGCCCAGCAGCACGTCGCTGTGGCCACCAAGGAACTTCGTGGCGCTGTGCAGGATGAAATCCGCCCCCTGCTCGAGTGCACGGAGGTAGACCGGTGTGGAAGCTGTGGCGTCGACGACGACCGGTGCCGGGTGGGCGACAGCGGCGGCGAGATCGGGAAGCGTCAGAAGCGGGTTCGACGGCGACTCGACCCAGACGAGGTCGGCGCCTTCCGGCGGCGGGCCGGTCTGGTCGAACTCGACCAGCTTCAGGCCCCAGCGCTCCAGCGACCGCATGAGAACTTCTGTGCCGTAGTACGCGTCCTGCGCGAGGGCGACAGTCTTCCCCGGCTCGAGTAAGGCGAGCAGGAGGGCCGTTGTCGCGCCCGCACCGGACGGGAAGAGAAGAGCGTGCCCGCCCTCGAGCTCGCCGAGCGCCTGCTCCGCCGCGGCGCCGGCGGGATGCGCGTAGCGCTGGTAGTAGAACTCGCCGGGATCCCCATCCTCGTAGGGCCAGGTCGTCGAGCGGTCGAGCATGCCTCGATGCTAGTTAGGCTCCGGCCGTGGCGGCGACAGACGATCGCACAGGTTCCACCGAGGCGAAGCTCGATCAGCTCGGCCGCCTTCGGGAGGAGGCGCTTCACTCGGGAAGCGACAAAGCGGTCGAGCGGCATCGAGGCCAGGGCAAGCTCCTCGCTCGCGAGCGTCTCGAGAAACTGCTGGATCCCGGCTCGTTCGTCGAGCTCGACCGCTATGTCCGCCACCGGAATCCCTACTTCGGGATGATGGAGCGGCGGCCGTACGGTGACGCAGTCGTCACCGGGCACGGGACGGTGCTCGGACGCAAGGTCTTCGTCTTCTCGCAGGACTTCACCATCTTTGGCGGCTCGCTGTCCGAGGCCTTCGCGGAGATGATCTGCAAGGTGATGGACCTGGCTGCGAAGTTCGGCTGCCCACTCATCGGGATCAACGATTCGGGGGGCGCACGCATCCAGGAGGGTGTCGTCTCTCTCGCGGGCTACGCCGAGATCTTCTGGCGCAATGTTCAGGCCTCGGGCGTGATCCCGCAGCTCAGTCTCGTAATGGGGCCGTGCGCAGGAGGCGCCGTCTACTCGCCGGTGATGACGGACTTCGTCTTCATGGTCGAGGACAGCTCGTACATGTTCATCACCGGCCCCGACGTCGTGAAGACGGTGACCGGGGAGGAGGTGACCTTCGAGGAGCTCGGCGGGGCCGCCACCCACGCAACGAAGTCCGGCGTCGCGCATTTCGCGGCGCCCGACGAGGAGAGCTGCCTGGAGGACGCGCGTTACCTCCTCTCGTTCCTGCCGCAGAACAACGTCGACCCCCCGCCGTACTTCCCGCCGACCGACCCGCCGGACCGCGAAGATCCGGAGCTCGACACGCTCATCCCCGACGAGCCGACCAAGCCCTACGACATCAAGGGCGTGATCCGGAGGGTCGTCGACGACGGCGAGTTCCTCGAGGTGCACGAGCGCTACGCCCAGAACATCGTGTGCGGCTTCGCGCGGCTCGGTGGTCATTCGGTGGGCGTGATCGGCAATCAGCCGCAATCGCTCGCAGGCGTCTTGGACATCGACTCGTCCGTGAAGGCGGGACGCTTCGTTCGCACATGCGACGCGTTCAACGTCCCCCTCGTCACGTTCGTCGACGTCCCGGGCTTCCTCCCGGGAACCACGCAGGAGTGGAACGGGATCATCCGGCACGGCGCGAAGCTGCTCTACGCCTACTGCGAGGCGACCGTACCGAAGCTGACCGTCATCACCCGCAAGGCCTACGGCGGGGCATACGACGTCATGAGCTCGAAGCACATCAGGGCGGACTACAACTTCGCGTGGCCGACCGCGGAGGTGGCGGTGATGGGACCCGAAGGGGCCGTCAACATCGTCTTCCGGAAGGAGCTGGAGGAATCAAGCGACCCCGAGATCCGCCGTCAGGAGCTGATCGCGGACTACCGGGCGCAGTTCGCGAACCCGTACATGGCCGCTGAGCGAGGCTATGTCGACGACGTGATCGAGCCGCGCCGCACACGCCCGGTGCTGATCGACGCTCTCCAGACGTCGCTCACCAAGCGAGAACCCCGTCCTCGGCGCAAGCACGGAAACATTCCGCTCTAGCTTCTGCGTTCGTAGCTACCGAGCGGCGTCGGCTGTTGCCGGCACCCGCTCGACGAGCTCGTGCGTGAAGGCGGCCACGATCTCGGGATCGAACTGCGTGCCGGCGCAGCGTTGCAGCTCGTCGACCGCGTCCCGCGGGCTCAGTCGCCCGCGGTACGCACGGTTCGAGGTCATGGCGTCGTACGCATCGGCGACGAAGATGATTCGCGCTCCCAGCGGAATCTGTTCGCCCTTCAGCCGGTCGGGATAGCCCGACCCGTCCCAGTGCTCGTGGTGGTGCAAGACCCAGTCGGCGACGGGCTCTACGCCGAGACTCTCCAGCATCCGGTGGCCGATCTGGGAGTGGCGCTGGACTACGAGGCGCTCGGGCTGCGTCAGCGGGCCGGGCTTTTGGAGGATCTCCTCGGGGATGGCGAGTTTGCCGAGATCGTGAAGGCTCCCGGCTAGTCGCGTCAGCTCGACGTGCTCCTGGTCCAGTCCGAGGCATTGCGCAATCCAGGCGCCAAGCTCGGCGACTCTCGTCGAATGGCTGCCCGTATACGTGTCCCGCGCGTCCACTGCTTTCGCCAGGCTCGCTGCAGCGCGGAAGCGCGCCGCGCGATCCGGACCGTGCGCCAGGCGGCGAAGCTCGGCTAGCTCGACGACATCGGGGCGGTAGACGTGCACCCGGTTCTTGCCGTGTTCCTTGGCCCAGTAGAGCGCGCTGTCCGCGAGGCGGATCAGCTCATCTCGATCGAAGGCCTGGCGCGGGAAGCCTGCGACGCCGGCGCTGGCGGTCACCGAACCGACATCGTCGAGCTCGAGCGTCGCGATGCGGCCGAGCACGGCCGATGCCGTCGAGAGCGCATCGTCGGCCGCCTGACCGGGAAGCAGTAGCGCGAACTCATCGCCGCCGAGCCGAAACGCCTCGCCGTTCTGGCGCAGCCGGCTTCCAACCTGGGCGAGAACACGATCTCCGACGGGGTGGCCGTAGAGGTCGTTGATGCGCTTGAAGTCGTCTACGTCGATCAGGCAGAGGGTGAAAGGCTTGTCTTCGGCCTCAGCGTCCAGCAGCTGACGCTGAACGCGCTCCTGAAAGCTGCGGTGGTTGCCGAGCCCGGTGAGCGGGTCGGTCAAGGCGAGCCGCATGGCCCGGAGCGCCTGGTGCGTGGAGCGCTGGTACAGGGAGATGGCGACGAGCGGCCCGACGAGTGCGGCCGAGAGGAGAGGGGAGCGTTGCCAGAGCACGACGAGCATCAGGGCCGCCGACGCCATGAGCCCGAAGGGGACGACGGTCGCCCGTGTCGAGGCGGCGACGATCGGGCGGAACCTGCGGCGAGCCGTCGTCGCAACTGCCGCGGAGACGAAGACGAGATTGAGTGCGTACTGCGTAGCGGCGACGATCGCCACCTTGGCGACGAGCGCCGCGGTTCCCTCACTCTCGACGAGGCTGAGGAGGGCCGCGCCGGCGCCGGCGGCGAGAGCGAAGATCGATGCGTTGTACGCGACCCGCTCGAGTGGCCGGTGCTCGAGCAGCTGCACGACCGCCGGGGCCGCGAGCGCGATCAGGATTCCGGCGTCCCAACCGAACAGGACGACGCCGCTCGCACCGAAGACGAAGGAGAGGGTGACGCCGCCGCTCTCGGTTCCCTCGAGCGGGACGGGGTAACGGCTGGCCAGGGTCGAGGCGGTTAGGAGCGCGAGTGGCCCGGCGACACTGCCAAGGTCGTGGGCCGTGGTCGCGAAAGACGCGGCGGCTGCGAGGGCGATCGCCAAACCGCCGGCACATACCGGCGCGACGAGCAGGAAGACGCGCGGCGTCAGGCTCCGCATGCTTCCGCTACCAGTTCCAGTTATAGGTGAGGCCGATCCTGTCCCAAAGACCTGCGAACAGCATGAAGACCGTCAGTAACCGAGCGTTCCACTCGAGCATCGAGCTCCCCTTTCCTCACCTCGAAGGCGGCTTCGATTCTCTCCGTAGGAGTCTCACGTGCCATCACCCGATTGGGTTATTCGTCTCTTTGCGGCGAAAACTAGGCGAGGGCCTGCTTCGGCGAGAGCCGGCGTATCGTCTGCGGTTTGGACGCTTTAGGCTGGAGGGGTGAGTTGGAGTGTCCAGCCGGAGCCTGCTGACGAAGCCGAGCGCCTGGCGCTCATCCGGGCCGTAAGGGATGCGCTGGCGGAGGAAGACGGTGGCTCGCCTCAGTCCTCGAGCCGATGGTGGCGAGCCGGGCTCGAGGAGCTAAGCGGCCGGGCGGCTCCGGAGGAGCCCGGGCGCGACTCTGGCGTAATCGAGGCCTGACACCCAGGTCACCACGAGGGCTACGAGGAGCGCCCACCAGGCAACCGAGTCGTCGACCGCTCCCCCGGCGGCGATGCCGCCGAGGATCGCGGCAGCCGCCTGTGTGCCCGTCTTGAGCTTTCCCAGGTCACGGGCCCCGAGAACGACTCCGCGCTCGAGGGCAGCGAGCCTGAGCCCCGAGACAAGGAACTCGCGCGCGACGATTGCGGCCACCATCCAGCCGGCGAAGACGCCGCGGTCGACGAGGACGATCAGGACGGCGAGGACGAGGATCTTGTCGGCGACCGGGTCGAGCAGCGACCCCATCGCCGAGGTTCGCCCGGAACGCCGGGCGAGGCGGCCGTCGAACCAGTCGGTTGCCATCGCGACGGCGAACAGCACCGTTGCCCAGTAATCGTGACCCGAGAAATCGACGACGTAGAGCGCGACGATGAGGGGCGCCGCCGCCATGCGGGCGACCGTCAGCTGATCGGCCGGGCCCATGCAGGGAGAATATGCGCGTCGTGGCCGTCTTCTCCAAGGTGCTCGTCGCAAACCGCGGGGAGATTGCGATCCGGATCTTCCGGACGCTGCGCGAGCTCGCGATCTCTCCCGTTGCCGTGTACTCGGAGGCCGATCGGGCATCACTCCACGTCCGTGTGGCCGACGAGGCGTTTCTCCTCGGCCCGGGGCCCGCCGCCGAGAGCTATCTGGTTCAGGAGCGCGTACTCGACGCGGCCCGGCGCGCCGGCGCGGACGCGATCCATCCGGGGTACGGCTTCCTGGCGGAGAGCGCGGCGTTCGCGCGAGCCGTCGAGGAGGCCGGGCTCGTCTGGATCGGGCCCCCACCGGAGGCGATCGAGCTCATGGGTTCGAAGGTGGCTGCGCGCGAGCGGATGCGCGTCGCAGGCGTACCGATCATCCCGGGGACGACGGCGGCCGTCTCGACTGCGGACGAGGTGCGCGGTCTGGGCGACGAGCTCGGGTGGCCGATCGCGATCAAGGCGTCCGCCGGCGGTGGGGGCAAGGGCTTGAAGGTCGTCGGCTCCGCCGGGGAGGTCGAGCGCGCCTTCGAGTCTGCCCAGCGTGAGGGAGAGGCGTACTTCGCCGACTCGGACGTCTACGTCGAGCGATACCTCGAAGACCCCAGGCATGTGGAGGTGCAGGTTCTCGCCGACGCGCACGGGAATGTCATCCACCTCGGCGAGCGCGACTGCACGATCCAGCGTCGTCACCAGAAGCTCGTCGAGGAGACGCCCTCGCCGGCCGTCACGGCCGAGCTCCGCGAGCGGATCGGCCAGGTGGCCGTCGACGCCGCCCGAGCTGTCGGGTACCGCTCGGCCGGGACGATCGAAGGGCTTCTCTCGAGAGAGGGCGAGTACTTCTTCCTAGAGATGAACACCAGACTCCAGGTCGAGCACACGGTCACCGAGCTCGTGACGGGCCTCGACCTCGTGCGCGAGCAGGTGCTGATCGCGGCGGGGGAGCCGCTATGGCTGCGCCAGGAGGACGTCCGGCTCACCGGGCACGCGATCGAGTGCCGGATCAACGCCGAGGATCCGTCCACAGGCTTCCTGCCCTCGCCGGGGCGGATCTCGGGCTACCGGGAGCCGGCGGGCCCGGGAGTGCGCGTCGACTCGGGAGTGGAGGCGGGCAGCGAGGTTGCCGGTCTCTACGACCCGCTCCTCGCGAAGCTCTGCGTACACGGCGTCGACAGGGAGCACGCACGCCGGCGGATGCTCCGTGCGCTCGCCGAGTACCGGATCGAAGGGGTGAAAACCCTCCTCGGCTTTCACCGGGCGCTGCTCGAAGACCCGTGCTTTGCTCAGGGTGGAACGTGTCACGGAATCGTGGAGTCGGAGGATCTTGCCAACCGTGCGGAACAGTTGCCTCATCTGACAACGAATCTACAGACCTCCTCGGACGGCACGGCTGGAAACACTCGCGCCCGCGTCGTGCAGGCCGAGCTCGACGGCCGACGCTACGAGCTGACCCTGGTACTTCCCGAGCCTCCGCATGCCGAGCTCGCTCGGCGTCGCGGCGAGCGTGCCGCCGGGGCTGGCCGCGGCGCCGGTCTGGAAGCCGTCGTCAGCCCGATGCAGGG
This sequence comes from Actinomycetota bacterium, assembly GCA_013695385.1. GTDB lineage: Bacteria > Actinomycetota > Thermoleophilia > Gaiellales > Gaiellaceae > JACDAN01. The sequence goes on from JACDAN010000275.1 coordinate 6,711, forward strand.
AACCATCCTGACCGTCGAAGTCGCCGACGGCGACACCGTGGTGGCCGGCCAAGTTCTCTGCGTCGTAGAAGCGATGAAGATGGAGAACGAGATCACGGCCCACCGGGCAGGCCGAATCTCGGAGCTCGCCGTCGAGCGTGGTCAGGCCGTGAACGCCGGCGAGGTGATCTGTGTCGTCCGAGGGGAATAGCGGGTCGGCCGCAAAGTTCTGCTCCGAGATCTCGCGAGAGAACGACGAGTCCCTCGGCGCCTCGGCGAGCCGGATCGACCACTGGCTCCTGGTGGAGTACCGCGGCCTCTGGAGCCACGACGCCCTGGCGGGCAGCGGCATGTCCGACCAGGTCAAGGCGCGGCTCGCGGAGCTGAGCGCATCCAGAAGGCGCACGCGTCTCCTGCTGATTCGTCGGCCTGACCGGCGCCGCCGGCCCGGTCTCGCGGTCTACGTCGCCGATTCCCGCCAGGGAGCGGAGCGGCTCGCGCGGCTCGACATCGAGAACCACGAGGAGCTGCGCGTCGTCGATCCGTTCCAGGCAGCCGCGCCCGTCGAAGGGCCGCTCTTGGTCGTCTGCACCCACGGGAAGCACGATCGCTGCTGTGCGCTCCACGGCCGCCCGCTCTGGGAGACCCTGAGCGAGCAAGTCGACGAGGACTCGGTCTGGCAATGCACCCATATCGGTGGAGACCGGTTCGCGGGAAACGTCGTCGTCCTCCCGCAGGGGATCTACTACGGACGGGTCGATCGCGGCGACGCGGCGAGTCTCCTCGACGACCACTTGGCCGGGCGGATCTCGCTCGCCCACTACCGCGGCCGCTCGTGTTGGTCCTTCGCGGTTCAGGCGGCGGAACGGCGCATTCGAGTCGAGGAAGGGCTCTATAGGCTCGACGACCTGAGCCTGTCCAGTGTCGAGCGGGATCCCGAAGGCCGATGGACGGTGTCCTTCGCAACACCGGATGGGCTCCGCGAGGTGGACGTGGTTGCCGAGCTGGGCGAGCTCACGCAGCTCACGTGCAAGGCCGAGGCCGCCAGGCGCCCGCAGCGCTTCGTCGCTATGCCTCGCTGATCCGGAGGAGACCCTCGCGGACGAGTCGCCGGACGAGGACGAGGCGGCTGTCCTCGTCGAGTGTCCCCGGTAGCTCACCGGCCGTGAAGGGCTCGTCGAGCTCGAGGGTACCCTGGGCTTCCTCGGCTGCGGACGGGGGGATGACGACTTCCTTCCCCTCGAACGCGATGACGATGTGGCCGTCGCGCTCGGTGGCGGTGGCGATGACGGTGGGCCGGCGTTCCAGCTCGGTGTCGGTGTCGAGCCGGTCGAGAGCGCGGAGCTGGGAGAGCTGCCCGTCGCGGATCGGGCGACGAGTCCGGAGCAGCTTCTCCCTCGCGCGTCGTTCCACCGCTTCGGGTGTCAGCCGACCCCGGAACAGCTCTAGGAGCTCGTCCGCGCTTTCGCCGCCGGGGGAGCGCCTGAAGGCGAGCTCGTCGCCGCACTCCTCTAGCGCGGAACGGAATGCGTCGAGCCAGGTGACGACGCTGACCCCGACTGTCAGGTGGAGGGAATCGCTGTCCGAGGTCAGGGCCTCGTGCAGCCAGCCGCGGGGCAGGTAGAGCATGTCGCCCGGGCCCAATACGAGGTCCTGGACGGCGTTGCCCGGTGGCCCGAGCTCGGGGGTGTACCGCTGAGTCTTGAGCGGCAGTTCCCACGACGGCTCATAGACGAGCCAGCGTTTCGATCCGGCGATTTGGAGGACGAAGACGTCGTGCGTGTCGTGGTGTACGGGAAGGCCCTGCGCCGCGCGCGGCGTGTAGTAGGCGTTCGCTTGCGCCGGGTGACCCAGAGCGGCTTCGAGCGAGCGGCAGAAGGCGGTCACCTCCGGGTGGGTCAGGTGGAGGCCCTGGAGGACGATCGTTGCGCCTCGCTCCCACTCCTCGAGCACGCGCTCGACGTCGGCCGAGCCGGTGAAGGACGTCGGTCGCCAGGGGATGTCGGCCGTATAGGAACGGGAGGGGAGCTGTTCCCCGGCCTTGACGAGCCGGAAGCCGGGATACCGCAGGCCGCCGGAGCAGACCAGGCGCTCGACGTCCTCCTCGGAGAGGAGGTCGTCGTAGCGGCCCGGGTCCTTGCGCTCGATCGCGAGCGGCCTTCGCTCCCAGTGCTCGGCGAGGAACTCGGTCTCGCCGGTCGGCTCGACGCAGCGCGCGAGGGCGCTACGAGTCTGCGTCGTCGGAGTCGGCGTCGCTGGTGTCGCTGTCGTCGCTGTCGGATTCGGTGTCCGTGTCGTCCATGTCGGCATCCGCCGTCTCCTGGCGGACCTCCTCGACGACCTCGGTGCGGATCTGCTCGTCGGTCAGGGGGCTTCGACTCTCGTCCATGGCTCCTCCTCGGTGGCGGCTGTCGCCGGCGAGTCTACGAGGACCCAGAGGGCGTCGCGCACTCAGATCCAGCCGAGCTCGCTGAACTGGGGAAAGCCACGCCAATACGCCCCCCACGCGCATAGGCCGACGATGACGATCGAGTAGGTGGGAACGAGCAGCCAGGCCGCGCCACTGCGACGCCGAATACCCCAGGCGACGAAGAGGATGGCTGTCCCGAGGGCCAGGAACGGGGTCCCGCCCTCCACGGAGTTGGTGAAGACCGTGGCGCCGAAGAGTGCGGCCAGCACCAGGGCGAATGTTCGGTTCCGCGGCGGAGGCTGGTCTCCGGCCGCGAGCGCCAGTGCGGCGACGACGCCGGCCAGGCCGGCGTACCAGAGGTAGTGGCCGACCACCTCATCCCACAGGTGGGCGGTGTCCCCGGGGTCGGCGTTCGCGATCGAGTTGGCCGCGAGATGGATGCCGTGACCCTGCGTGTAGAGCACCCCCGCCGTGAGAAGCAGGAGCCACGTCTCTCGCCTCGGCCGAGCTGCCTCCACCGCGGCGGCGGCGAAGCCCAAGACCAGGTAGGGCGCCGCGAGATCGAACCAGTCCGCCCAGCGGGTCTCGCCGACGTCGCCGAGGGGCTCGAGGACTACTCCCGTGTGATGCATGACGATCATGGCCATCGCGAAGGCGGCCAGACGGTGTTCGAGGCGGGCTTCCAGAGCGCGATTAACGCTACAACCTCATGCCGGCTCAGGCGTCCAAGCGCCCTCGCTAGACTCGCGCACCGCGCATGGATCTCTACGAGTATCAAGGCAAGGAGCTGTTCCGCCGCTTCGGGATCGCCGTCTCCGAAGGACGGCTGGTCACCTCGCCCGAAGAGGCGCGGACGGCCGCCCAGGAGCTCGGGGGACAGGTGGTCGTCAAGGCCCAGGTTCTCACCGGCGGCCGGGGAAAGGCGGGCGGGATCAAGCTCGCGGAAGGCCCCGAGGACGCAGAGCAGCATGCGCGTGACATCCTCGGCCTGGACATCCGCGGACACGTCGTTCGCAAGCTGTGGATCGAGGCCGCCTCGGAGATCGAGCGGGAGTACTACCTCTCCCTCACCTTCGACCGGGGGGAGAAGAAGGCGCTCTTCATGTTCACGAAGGAAGGCGGGGTCGACATCGAGGAGGTCGCGGCCGAGCGTCCGGAGGCGCTCGCGAAGCTTCACGTCGATCCGCTCGAGGGCTTTCAGGCCTACCAGGCCAGGCGTCTCATCTACGGAGCCGGGATCGAGGACGAGGGCGAGCAGAAGCAGATTGCGAAGCTCGCCGCGCGCCTCTACACGGCATTCGTGGAGTGCGACGCCATGCTCTGCGAGGTCAACCCGCTGATCGTCACGCCGTCGGGAGAGGTGAAGGCGCTCGACTCGAAGTTCACGGTCGACGACAACGCGCTCTACAAGCACCCTGACATCGCGGAGATGCGAGACCTCGATGCCTATCCGCCCGAGGAGCGGGCGGCGCGCGAGAAGGACGTGACCTATGTGAAGCTCGACGGCGAGGTCGGAGTGCTCGGCAACGGCGCGGGGCTCGTCATGTCGACGCTCGACGTCGTCGCGCTCGCCGGCGGCCAGCCCGCGAACTTCTGCGACCTGGGCGGCGGTGGTGACGCCGAAGGCGTCGTCGACGCGCTGGAGATCATCAGTGCGGACCCGCAGGTCAAGTCCATCCTCTTCAACATCTTCGGGGGAATTACCCGGTGCGACGAGGTGGCGCGCGGGATCCTTCAGGCGCTCGAGCGTCTGACGATCGAGGAACCCATCGTCGTGCGGCTCGACGGGACGAACGCGGAGGAGGGGAGGGCGCTGCTCAAGGAGGCCGCCCCCCCGAACCTGCACGTCGAGCCGACGATGCTCGACGCCGCCCGCCGTGCCGTGGAGCTCGCCCCGTGAGCTGGTCCGATCGGGCCCAGCTCTACCGTGACAGCGTCGCGCACCGCGAAGGCGAGGATCTCGACCTGATCGTCGAGTGGGCCAAGGGAGCGCGCACGGCACTCGACGTCGCCACCGGCGGCGGCCATGTGGCGCGTCGCCTCCGTGAGGTCGGAGCCGAGGTCGTCTCGTGCGACCCGGCGCCCGGGATGCAGCCGGACGTGCTCTGCCGGGCCGAGGACATGCCGTTCGCCGACGGCAGCTTCGACGTCGTCGTGTCCAGGGTCGCGGCGCACCATTTCGAGGATGTGAAGGCCGCGGTGGTCGAGATGGCGAGAGTGAGCGGTGACCGCGTTCTCGTGGTCGACAACCTCTACATGGACGACGCGGCCGAGGCGGCCGACAAGGTTCGCGATCCCTCGCACGTCCGCAACTACAGCGAGGGCGATTGGCGGGAGCTCTTCGAGTCCGCAGGCCTGCTCGTCGACGAGGTGCGGCGATTCGAGAAGCCGATCGAGTTCGAGCCGTGGATCGAACGGTCGGGCTCGTCCGTCGCAGAGAGCGCGCAGGTGCGAGCGCTCCTCGCCGACCGCATCGAAGACGGTTGGATCACACTCGACCGGATCGCGATCAGGGGATTGCGATCACGTAACGAGGAGCCGTAGGCTGGCGATCATCGTCGACATCGACACGAGGCTCGTGGTTCAGGGCCTCACCGGCCGCGAGGGGTCGTTCCACGGCGTCCGAAACCGCGACTACGGCACCCAGGTCGTTGCCGGCGTCACCCCTGGGAAGGGTGGCCAGGAGGTCGAAGGGATCCCGATCTTCGACACCGTCGCCGAAGCGGTGGCGGAGGCGGGCGCGAACACGACGATGGTCTTCGTCCCGGCCCGCTTTGCGACCGACGCCGTGTACGAAGGGATCGACGCGGGCGTCCACACAGTCATTTGCATCGCCGAGGGACTGCCCGCCCACGAGATGCTGCGGGTCTACAACTACATCCGTCCCAAGGGAGTCACGATGCTCGGCCCGAACTGCCCGGGCGCGCTCTCGCCCGGCAAGGCGAACGTCGGGATCATCCCGGCCGAGATCTTCCGGGAGGGAAGCGTCGGCCTCGTCAGCCGCTCGGGGACGTTGACGTACCAGATCGGCCACGAGCTCACCCAGCTCGGCCTCGGCAACTCCACGATCGTCGGGATCGGCGGCGATCCGGTCGTCGGCTCGTCCTTCATCGACGTCCTGACAGAGTTCGAGGCCGACGACGAGACCGAGATCGTCGTCATGGTGGGCGAGATCGGGGGCGCAGAGGAGGAGAAGGCCGCAGCGTTCATCCAGGCGGAGATGTCGAAGCCGGTCGTCGCCTACATCGCCGGCTTCACGGCGCCGCCCGGCAAGACCATGGGCCACGCAGGGGCGATCATCTCGGGGACATCGGGCACCGCGCAGGCCAAGAAGGAGGCCCTCGAGGCCTGCGGCGTCCGGGTCGGGACGACGCCGACCGAGGTGGCCCAGCTCGCCGCCGAGGTCGCGGGCGTCCGCAACTGACGGAGCAGCTCCGGCGGATTGCGCTCGAGTGCGCAGAGCTCTGGTCGCTCCGCCTCGGCGCGCCGCTGAAATCAGATCACTCGTACGTCGTTCCTGCGACTTTCCCGGACGGCAGCGAGGCGGCTCTCAAGGTCAACCTGCAAGACGTCGACGCGGAGCTCGAGGCCCAGGCGCTCGAGCAGTGTGCGCGCGGCTGTTGGCTAGGCGCTAAACATGCCGTAGAGCAGCATCACCACGGCCGGCACGAGCAGCGGGCCGACGGAGAAGCCTGAGACGACAGCCAGCACGAGCGTCAGCGTTACGGCAGTCCCGAGGAACCCAAAGCGACGCGGACGCTCGTGAACGAACGCTCCGGCAACGGTCAGCCCGGCGGCCGTCGCGAGGGCCAGGGCGAACACGGAGGCCCCTCCTGCCGCGTCGGACTCGTCCTTGCGGAGCTCGACGTAGAGGTGGAGAACGTCGACGGCGGCGATGACGGCAGCTGCGCCCAAACACGCGATCCGAGCCCCCATTCGACACAATCCTAGGC
>JACDAN010000280.1 GCA_013695385.1 Actinomycetota bacterium
ACCACGAGCACGTTCGTCTGGGCGTCCTCGCCCGCGAGCTCCACGACGACGTGCTCGAGGGGGATCTCACCGGCGGCGGCGCGCATCCTGTCGACCAGGTTGCGGCGCAGCCAGCCCGAACGCTCGAGCGGGTGGGTCGAGACGATGATCTCGTCCGGCGGGGGCTCGAGTTGCGCGAGCGCGTCCGAGAGCGCGCTCACCGGGTCCGAATCGACGACGAGGCCGTGTGCACGGATTCCTTCCCGGTGCAGAGCGCCGAGCGTCCGGTCGAGACGGCGCCCCGCGGCCGCCCGGCGGGTGTCCTCGTAGACGACATAGCCCTGCCGGGGGTTCGAGATCGGGCACACGACCGTCACGCGCGTCTCGTCGGCCTGCGCCCGTGTGCGGATGGTCTCGATCAGGTGGCGGCCCGCCACCGTCTCGTTCGCCAGCACGAGCAGGTGACGGGGACGCCCTTCGGCCGTCATCGACGCGCCTCCTCGAGCTCAGGGGCGGCTCCGGCGCGATCGCCGTTCAGGATGGCGTGGCGCGCACCCGGAACGCCGTACTCGTACGGGCTCCCGACCACCTGCGGGATCTCGTCGAAGTTGAAGATCGGCGGCGGGGAGGAGACCTGCCACTCGAGCGTCATCGACCGCCACGGGTTCGCGCCCGCAGGCTCGCCCCGCGACCAGCTGACGATCATGTTGTAGACGAAGACCATGAACGACGCGCCGAGGAAGAACGACGAGATCGAGATCATCAGGTTCCAGTTCCCGAACTGATCCGCGTAGTCGGCGACCCGCCGGGGCATTCCCTTGACGCCGATCAGGTGCATGGGGAAGAACGTGAGGTTGAACCCGACGAAGGTCAGCCAGAAGTGGAGCTTGCCGAGTCGCTCGTCGTACCGGCGGCCCGTCATCTTCGGGAACCAGTAGTAGATGCCCGCGAAGATCGTGAACAGAGACCCGCCGAGCAGCACGTAGTGGATGTGCGCGACGACGAAGTAGGTGTCGGACACTGCGAGGTCGATGGGAACAGCGCCGAGGTAGATCCCGGAGAGGCCACCGATCACGAACATCGAGACGAACCCGAGCGCGAACAGCATCGGCGTCGCGAAGTTGATCTTCCCCTCCCATAACGTCGCCAGCCAGGAGAACACCTTGATCCCCGTGGGGACGGCGATCAGGAGCGTCGTGATCATCATCGGCACCCGCAGGTAACCCGCCATGCCCGATACGAACATGTGGTGGGCCCAGACCGAGAAGCCGAGCACGAGGATCGCCATCAGCGAGAGCGCCATCAACCGATACCCGAAGATCGGTTTCCGCGCCATCACCGAGATCACCTCGGAGGCGATGCCGAAGCCGGGCAGCATCATGATGTAGACGGCCGGGTGCGAGTAGAACCAGAAGATGTGCTGGTAGGCGAGCACCGAGCCGCCTTCGGCGAAATCGAAGAAGTTCGTGTGCATGATGCGGTCGAAGAGCGTGAAGAACTGCGAGCCGGCGATGAACGGCGTCGCGACGACGACAAGCAGCGACGTCGTGAAGTTGGCCCAGACGAGAAGCGGCATGCGCCAGAACGTCATCCCGGGCGCGCGCATGGTGATGATCGTGACGAGGAAGTTGAGGGCCGTCATGATCGACGAGGCCCCGGCCCACTGGACGCCCATCTGGAAGAAGATGTTGCCTCCGGGCGCGGTCACCGAGAGCGGTGCGTAGCCCGTCCAACCGGCGTTGAAGGCGCCGCCGGGGGCGATGAAGCTCGAGAGCATCATGATTCCGGCGATCGGCAACAGCCAGTAGGAGAGCGCGTTCAGCCGTGGGAACGCCATGTCGGGCGCGCCGATCATCAGAGGGATGACGAAGTTCGCGAGCCCGGCGAACGCGGGAATGACGAACAAAAAGATCATCAGCGAGGCGTGCACCGAGAAGAGCCCGTTGTACGTCTGGCTGTCGAAGAACTGCGTGCCCGGCCGGGCGAGCTCGGCCCGCACCATCATTGCCAGGAGCCCGCCGGCAAGGAAGAAGAAGATCGTCGTGACGACGTACTGCACGCCGATCACCTTGTGGTCGGTGTTGACGCGGAAGTAGTCCGTCCAGCTGCGCGCACCGTGCCCGGAATGGTCCTCCGGCTCGGTCGGCGAGCCGATCGCGTAGCGCGCCCAGTAGTCGAAGGCGCCCAGCCCGGCGAGGAATCCGAGCGGCGCCGCGGTCAGGAAC
>JACDAN010000291.1 GCA_013695385.1 Actinomycetota bacterium
AGCTGCAACAGTCGGGTCGTACCCGGGCCGTAGCGCGCGCCGGAGAGAGCTTGCGTGGTTGAGGGTCCGCCGTGCGGATCCTCAACCCTGCGTCGTCAACCCTGGGCGGACGCAGGAGCGGCTAGCGCCCGCTCGAGCGAGCCCGGTTCAAGGCCGCTAGCGCTCGAGATGTCAGTTGAGCCGAGCAGCAGCGCCGCTGGCTTGGGGGCGGTCGCCGCAGCCGGAGCCGGTGGCGCCCAGCCGCTCCCAGCTGCGATCGCGATGTCCTGAACCCGGCGCCACGCGCTCAGGTAGGGGAACGCATTGACGACGCCGTCGTAGCCCATCGGCAGGAGGCCGACCGGGTGGATCTCGAAGTGCACATGATACGGGGTGGTCTGGGCATCGCCGGTGTTGCCGACGAAGCCGATGACCGCTCCGGCCTTGACCTCGTTTCCGTTGACGGCGAGCGGTGAGAAGGCGGAAAGATGGGCGTAGTAGAACTGGTTGCCCTGCCGGTCACGCAGCCAGAACCGGTAGCCGCCCCTGTTGTTCCAGCCGACCGAGAAGACGGTGCCGTCCGCGACTGCGAGGAGCGGTGCTCCGAGCGGTGCGAAGATGTCCTCGCCGTGATGCCAGCCGATGCCTGCCCGCGGAGCCTCGAACGTGTCCGTGAACGACGACGGCCCGTAGACGGGGAAGACGTAGCCGCCGGGTGAGAGCGGTGCCGACACGTCCGTGAGCGGCGGCCGGAACACCAGGCCGGGACGGACGAACTCCGGTTCCGGGGGCTTCGGCAGCGGCTTTGTCCGCTTCGGCGGCACGCCCGCCGGTCGAGCCGGCTTGACGGGAGTCTTGGTAGCGGCCCCTCGCGGAGAGGCGGCGGGCCCGGGAGCCCGTGCCGGCACTGGTGTCGCTGCCGGCGTCGGCGCCGACACAGACGCTTCGGCATGCCCGACGAGGATCTCGGCACCCGCGGGTAGCCCGCCGTGCTCGGCCGTGAGGACGACGCGGAGTGCGGTCACCGAAGCACGGGCGCTCCGGGCGGCGTCTGAGACGGAGGTCTCGACCGCCTGCTCGAGGGTGACCACGTAGCCCCAGTCGGCGAGCGGGAAGCGCCCATTCGAGGTCGCGGCGACCGGCTGGCCGAGCAGGACGAGGTTCGTCACCTGCGATCCGTTCGTGTCCGCGCTTGACGCGGAGGCCTTGGCGCGGCCCGCAACGCTGTCCGCAGCGACCTCCCCATTCAGGAGCGAGATCGCGAGCACATCCGTGACGGCATGCGCCTCGTCAGTGTCGCCCGCGGAAACGCTCGATGACTGCGCGCCCGTTCGCGCTGCGAGGCCGTCCGCGGGATAGGCGAAGCCGTCGGCCGCGCCCGTCGTCGTTTGCCCGGGGATCGACGCCGACGCCGCGCCGGCGCCAGCCTGGCCCGGCGCGGCAACCGAGATCCCATACGCACCGGCAGAGACCACGGCCGGTGGGGTGGGCGGGGTCGCGCTTGACCCAGCGCCCACGACGGCGCCCGAGAGAAGGACGAGGGCAAGGAGCCTCAGGTACACGGGAACACCTTAGTCCGCTCTTCACACGACGGCGCAGCAATCCTTCAGAGCAGGAGAATCGCTTTCAGGTAGAACCGGCGCTGCGCATGAGTCTTGCGATCCCACTCGCCGCTGTCACCGTCCTCTCGACACTCGCCGGCGGCATCGTCGCCCTGCGGCTCGCACGCGACCTGACCACGGCGATCGCGCTGACGGGCGGCGTCGTCGTCGCGGTCGCGCTCTTCCATGTGCTGCCCGAGGCGATCGAGGCGGTCGCCGACCCGCAACGCATCGGCCTGCTGGTCGGCGGGGGGTTTGTCTTCTTCTTCTTGGCCGAACGGGCCGTCGTCCTCCATCACCGCGACGACACAGACCAGATCCACGCGCACGCGCAGGTCGGGGCCCTCGGCGCCGCGGGCCTCTCGGTGCACAGCTTCATCGACGGCCTGGGCATCGGCCTCGCGTTCGGCCTGTCCACCGAGACGGGCCTGCTCGTCTTCCTCGCCGTCGTCGCGCATGACTTCGCCGACGGCCTTAACACCGTCGGCTTCGTGCTGCGCCAGTCCGGCGACCGCGCGCGTGCCATCCGCTGGTTGGCCGTCGACGCAGCGGCTCCGCTCGTGGGCGCAGTCGTCGGCTCGGCATTGTCCGTCTCCGAGCAGAACCTCGGCGCACTCCTTGCCGTGTACGTCGGCTTCTTTCTCTTCATGGGCGCCACCGACCTCCTACCTCATGCTCACCAGCACCCGTCCGGGCGGCGCGTGCTCCTGACGCTTGTCGGCTTCGCCGCCGTGCTCGCGGTCAGCCTCATCGCCGGTCACTGAGCGCGCTAGACGTTGAGCTTGCGGGCGAACTCGCGGAAGCGCGCGCGGGCGTCCTCGCCTGGTCCGAGTGGCTCGTCGTCGCGATAGCGCGGATCGTCCGCGATCTCCTCGGCAACCGCACGAACCTCAGCCGCGACAACAGCGCGGTGAACGGGGTCACGCAGCAGGAGCTCGATCCACGAGTCCGAGCCGTCATAGGGAGGCACGTCGTGCTCGACGAGCAGCTCGCCGAGCTTGACGCCAACGCGGATGTAGGCGAACGTGCGAAAGGCGAGGATGCGCCGCGGCGAGCCGACGAGGCGCTCGATCTCGGGATCGTCAGCCTGGATCTGCGCGACGATGCTGCCGATCGGCTC
>JACDAN010000052.1 GCA_013695385.1 Actinomycetota bacterium
GCAATCCCGAGCGCGGCCGCGAGGTTGATCGCAGCCTGTCCGCAGACGAGTGCGGTGATACCTGCGGCGAGCAGCTTCCCGAACGGATCCTGGCAACGCATGGCGATGCGGAACCCGGCGACGGCGAGCAAGGCGAAGGCGCAGATCACGAACGTCGCACCGATCAGCCCGAGCTCCTCGCCGATGACCGCGAAGATCATGTCGGTGTGAGCCTCCGGTAGGTAGTTCACCTTGAGGATCCCCTGCGCGAGACCCTCACCGAACAGGCCGCCCGAGCCCAGGCCGATCATCGCCTGGACGGTCTGGTACCCGGCCCCTTGCGGATCGTCCCACGGGTTGAGGAAGCTGAGCAGGCGTGCGCGCCTGTACGGCTCGAGCCAGATCGCCGCCAGGGTGAGCGCAGCGGCGAGACCTCCGGCGGTGGCAAGCAGTCGGCCTGGAGCGCCCGAGACGACGAGCACTCCGCCGAGCATCAGCACGATGGTGATGGTCGTTCCGAGATCCGGTTCGGCAAGCAGGAGCGCGCAGACGACGCCGAAGACGAGCCCGATGGGGCGAGCCAGCTCGCCGAGCGTCTTTGGGACGGGCTTTCGAGCGAGATAGGCGGCGACCCAGATGACGAGTGCGAGCTTCGCGAGCTCCGACGGCTGGAAGACGGCGGGTCCGACCTGGATCCAGCGGCGGGCGCCATTGACCGCTGTACCGATCACGAGGACGGCGAAGAGCAGGCCGATGCTGGCCAGGACCAGGGCCGGCGCAAGGTGGCGGAGTGACCTGTAGTCGATCCTCCGGGCGAGGACGAGGAGGACGATGCCGACGAGGGCATAGAGGCCTTGCTTCTTCAGGTAGTAGGAGGCGTCGCTATCGCCGACCGTCGCCGACGCAGAGGTGGCGCTGAAGACCATGACGAGACCGAAGGCGACGAGCGCCAGCGTCACGAGCAGCAGCAACTGCGCCTCGAACTGTCCCTTCTTCATCGCAGCTCACCGACGAGGCGGCGGAACTCGTCGCCCCGCTCCTCGAAGTCGTGGAACTGGTCGTAGCTTGCGCACGCCGGCGACAGGAGGACGATCTCGCCGGGCTTCGCCGCCGCCGCGGCAGCTCGCACGGCTGTCGCGAGATCGCCGCTCAGCTCATGGTCGCCGATCGCGGCTCCCAACGCAGGAGCTGCGGCGCCGATCAGATATGCGCGGGCTTGCCGGACGCGAAGGTCGGCGGCGAGGTCGGCGTAGCTCTCGTTCTTTCCGAGCCCTCCGAGGATGACGTGGAGCGGCTGCTCGAAGGCCGCGATCGCCCGTCGGGCCGCCGCGGCGTTGGTCGCCTTCGAATCGTTGACGAAGCGGACGCCGTCCACCTCGCCCACCTCCTCGAGCCTGTGCGGCACACCCGGGAAGACCCTCAGCGCCTCCGAGATCTGCGCCTCGCTCGCGCCGGCGGCGCGCGCCGCCACAGTGGCGGCCGCAGCGTTCTCCCGGTTGTGGGCTCCGGGGATCCGCAGCTCGGCCGGCAGGGGGTCGCCGGCGCTGAACTCGAGGCGCTCGGCGCCGCCCGGCACCTCGCCGAACCCGCGCGGAACGACGGCGGTATCTCCCGGGCCCTGATTCTCGAAGATCCGGAGCTTGGCGTCCCTGTACGCCTCGAAGGTGCCGTGGCGGTCCAGGTGATCCGGCTCGAGATTGAGGAGGACACCGATCTGCGGCCGGAACTGATGCACGTCCTCGAGCTGAAAGCTCGAGAGCTCGCAGACGATCCATTTTCCGGCCTCGACCTCGCCGTCGAGCTCGGTCAGCGCACGGCCGACATTCCCGGCAACCGGCGCCTCGAGCATGGCGCCGAGAAGCTCGCTCGTCGTGGTCTTGCCGTTCGTCCCGGTCACTCCCAGGAGCGGGTTCGACAGCAGGCGCGATCCCAGCTCCACCTCGCTCCAGACAGGGGTCCCGCGCTGGCGCGCAGCCGCGACGAGCGGCGAGTCTGCCGGTACGCCCGGACTCTTGATCAGCAGGTCTGTCCCCTCCAACAGCAAAGCCTCCTCGGTTCCGAGGTGGACTTCGACACCAGCCTCGGCGAGCCTTCCGACCTCAGCGTCCGGCGAGCGATCGACGCCGATCACCCGCTCCCCGCGCCGCGCGAGCGCCAGCGCAGCCGCCCGTCCGGACCGGGCCAGCCCGAGCACGAGCGCGGTCACGCGAAGAGGTCTGGCCGGAAGTCCGGGAAGTAGCTGTAGTAGAGCGCGAAGGCGGTTCCGCACAGGATCGCCGCGACGATCCAGAACCGAACCATGATCTTCGTCTCCGACCACGCCTTCATCTCGAAGTGATGGTGGATCGGCGCCATCAGGAACAGCCGCCGGCCCCAGTACCTGAACGAGGCGACCTGCAGGATCACCGACAGCGCCTCGATCAGGAAGATGCCGCCGATCAGGAGGAGCAGCAGCTCGCTCCGGCTCATGACGGCGAAGGCGCCGAGCGCGCCTCCGATCGCCATCGAGCCCGTGTCCCCCATGATCACTTCCGCAGGGAAGGCGTTGAACCAGAGGAATCCGATCGCGCCGCCGAGTAACGCGCCGCCCAGGATCGCCATGTCCAACGAGGCGAGATCCTGCTCGGGCGCAAGCTGGCCCGACCGGATGTACGCGAAGACGTTCATGGACGTGAACGTCAGGAGGGCGATGACTCCGATCCCGGCCGCGAGACCGTCGATCCCGTCCGTGAGGTTCGCGCCGTTCGCAGAGCCGGCGAGTACGAGGAAGAGAAAGACGTAGAAACCGAACGACAGCGCGATGCGCCAGTCCAAGACCGGGACGTAGACCTCGGTCGGGATGTTCGCGTCCTCGGCGGCCCAGGCCAGACCCGCCGTGGTCGCGCCGAGCAGCACGAGCTTCCACCGACCCGCGAGACCGAGAGAACGGCGGTGCCGCACCTTGATGTAGTCGTCGGTGAAGCCGATCGCGGCGCAGGCGAGGGTGACGAAGAAGACCGTCAGCCCCTCGATCGTGTAATGGCTCAGCGCGAGAAAAGCGATGGTCATGGTGAAGACCATCAGCAGCCCGCCCATCGTCGGCGTGCCCTGCTTGACCTGGTGGCCGGCCGGCCCTTCCTCGCGAATGTGTTGCCCCATCTCGTTGCGGCGGAGGAACTCGATGAACTTCGGGCCGGCGAGGATCGAGATCACCATCGCGAGCAGCCCGGCGGCAAGAACGCGTTCCATCTAGAGAAAGTTCTCTGCGACTCGCTCGAGGCCTACCGAGCGAGATCCCTTCACGAGGACGATGTCGCCGGGCTCGAGGAGCTCGGAGAGACAGCCGGCGGCTTCGCCGGCGTTCTGGACCCACTCGCCGGTCTCGTATCCACGAGCAAGCTCGCCCACGCCGATGACGACGTCGATCCCCTCCGCATCGAGCAGAGCGCCGATCTCCCGGTGGTAGCGCGGCCCGTCCGACCCGAGCTCGGCCATCCCGCCGAGCACCGCTACCCGGCGCCCGCCGCTGGCCCGAGAGGCCAGTTGCTGCACTGCCGCCTTCATCGAGGCGGGGTTCGCATTCCAGCAGTCGTTGATGAGAACTCCCCCGCCGGGCAGAGAGATCTCCTCGCCGCGGAGCCTCGAGAGCTCGATCTCCTCCGCTCCCTCCCCAACCTCGTCGAGGGGGAGGCCGAGGGCCGAGTAGACGGCCAGTGCGACCAGTGCGTTCTCGGCCTGATACGGGGCGCGAAGCGGAAAGTCGAGCTCGACACGGTCACCCAGGACGTCGGCCACCAGGCGTCCGTGCTCGAAGCTCACGAGGCGGACATCCTCTCCGATACGGACGACCTGGAGACCGGCGCGAAGATAGCGCTCGAGTGCGGGCACTCCGGCAGGCACGACCGCCGTGGCGCCCTCGGGGAGCGCCTCCAGCAGCTCGGCCTTCGCCCGGGCCACGCCTTCGATCGAGCCGACAAATTCGAGGTGAACCGGTCCGATCGCCGTGATCGCACCGAGGGTGGGACGTGCGATCCGGCAGAGATCGGCGATCTGGCCGAACCCGCGCATCGCGAGCTCGCAGATGCAGAGCTCGGTGCCCGGCTCGAGCCGGCCGAGCGTAAGCGGGACGCCGAGCTCCGCGTTGAAGCTCGCCTCGGCGGCGACCGTTTTCCGATGCGGACGGCACAGGGCGGCGAGAATGTCCTTCGTCGAGGTCTTGCCGGTCGACCCGGTGATGCCGACGATCTGGGAGGTCGTTCGCTCTCGAATGGCACTCCCGATCGCAGCCATCGCCGCGAAGTCGTCGTCGGGTACGAGGGTGGCGGCGGCACCCGCGGCGCGCGCCTCGTCGACGAACGCGACGCCGCCCCGGACCGCCACGAAGAGGTCGCCCGGCTCGACGCGGCGCGAATCGATCGTCAGGCCGGTGACCTCGTCCGCCGTCGTCTCCAGGCGGCCGAGTCCGCGCAGCTCGTCGATCGGCAGCGCGATCACGCCGGCGCTCCGAGCCGGCGAAGCGCCTCCCGGGCGACCTCACGGTCGTCGAACGGGATCTTGCGGTCGCGGAACTCCTGTCCCTGTTCGTGCCCCTTGCCGGCGATGAGGACGACGTCTCCTTCCTCGGCTTGCTCGATCGCCTTCGCGATCGCGGCCCGACGGTCGGGCTCGACGTCGGGCTCGCCGTGCATCCCGCCGAGGATCTCGTCGATGATCGAGAGCGGATCCTCGCTGCGTGGATTGTCAGAGGTCACGATCGGGACGTCCGACAACTCGCCGGCGATTCGGCCCATCTCGGGGCGCTTCCCGCGGTCTCTGTCGCCACCGCAGCCAAATACGCAGATCAGCCGGCCGGTCGCCAGCTCGCGCGCGGTGCGGAGGACGTTTGCGAGCGAGTCGGGCGTATGGGCGTAGTCCACGACCACGACGAACTGCTGACCCTCGTCGACCCCCTCGAAACGGCCGGGCACCCCCGAGACGCTCGCGATCCCGCCGGCGACCGCCTGCTCCGGGACACCGAGCAACCGGGCCGCTGCCGCCGCGGCCAGGATGTTCTCCTGGTTGAAGCGGCCCTTGAGCCGACTCTCCAGCTCGAAGTCGTCCCAGCGAAGATCTGCCTCGCCGGCGAGCGCATACGTCATCAACGGCGCACGATCGAGCCGGCGCAGCTCCTCGGCGAGGCGCGCTCCCCACTCGTCGCCGACGTTGACGGCCGCGGCGGGAGCGGGCTCGTGCTCCGTGAACAGCCGCCGCTTGGCCTCGTAGTACCGCTCCATGGAGCCGTGGAAGTCGAGGTGGTCCTGCGTCAGGTTCGTGAACGCCAGGGCGTCGAAACGGACGCGCTCGAGGCGTCCCAGCTCCGATCCGTGCGACGTCGCCTCGATCGCGCAGCTGCGGTCGCCCGCGTCGAGCATCGCCCGAAAGGTTCGGTGGAGATCGATCGCCTCGGGCGTCGTTCGCACAGCCGGCCGCGACTCGCCGCCGACGCGCGACTCGATCGTCCCGACAAGCCCCGGCCGCATTCCCGCCGCGGTGAGGATCGAATGGATCAGGAACGCGGTCGTGGTCTTGCCGTTCGTGCCGGTGACGCCCGCGACGACGAGCTCCTCCGTCGGGCGGCCGAAGAACTCGTCGGCCGCAACCGGCATCGCCGCGCGTGCGGACCGAACCAGCAGCTGCGGCACCTCGACGTCGACCGGCCTCTCCACGACGAGCGCGGCCGCCCCCCGCTCGACGGCCTCGCCTGCGAGCTCGTGTCCGTCCACCCGCTCGCCCAGGACGCAGAAGAAGAGCGCCCCGGGACTGACCTCGCGGGTGTCGTACGCGAGGTCGGCGATCTCGGTCGTCGCCCCTCCCCGGACCTCCACCGGCCCGAGCGTGCTGATCAGCCGCCCGAGATCCATACGGGGCGCGAGGTTACCGAGGCAGGGCGTCGGGTGGGATCTCGAGGTACTGCAGCGCGAAGCGCGCGATCTCCTGGAACGCCGGCGCGGCGACGGCTCCTCCCCAGATCGTGCTCGGCTCGTCGATCGTGACGAGCACGACGAGGCGGGGATCGACGGCCGGCACGACGCCCACGAAGGAGGCGATGTAGCGGGACTTCGAGTAGCCGCCGCGCGGATCGGGCTTGGCGGCCGTGCCGGTCTTTCCGGCGACCTGGTAACCGGCGACCGCCGCGCCCGTGCCGGTGCCCCCCAGAACGACGTCGACCATCATCGACATGAGCTGCTTGGACACCTCAGGCGAGATGACTCTTCGTGTCCTCGTCGGGCCGTCGGCGGTCAGGCGTGGTTGGACCCAGATCCCGCCGTTCGCGAGTGCGGCGTACGCGACGGCCATCTGGACCGGCGTGACGGCGATCCCGTGACCGATCGGCAGCGTCCCGATCGTCGAGCCCGACCAGTAGCTCGGAAGAATGCCCTGGGTCTCGCCGGGAAAGTCGATGCCCGTCTTGCGGCCGAAGCCGAAGCGGCCGAGCCAGGAGGTGAGGCGCTCGCGTCCGAGGAGCTGCGCGAGCGTGATCGTGCCGATGTTGGACGACTGCGACAGAATCTCCGCCACCGTCATCCGCTCCGTGCGATCGCGATGCGCCTCGCCGATCACACGGTCGGACACCTGGAGCTTGGGCGCGAGCGTGTACGCCGTCGAGGGCGTGACGAGGCCCTCCGACAACGCCCCCGCGACCGTGACGACCTTGAGAGTCGAGCCCGGCTCGAACGTATCGGTCACCGCGCGATTGCGCTGCACGTCCTGCGGGGTTTCCGGAAAGCGGTTGGCGTCGAACCCCGGCTCGACGGCCATGGCGAGGACTTCGCCCGTGCGCGGATCGAGGACGACCGCCGACGCGGCCCGGGCTCCCCAGCGCCGAACCGCCCTGAGCAGCACCGACTCGGCGTTCGCCTGCAGTGTGTTGTCGAGCGTCAGCCGGACACTTCGTCCCTCCACGGCGGGCACGGACCGAACGACGTCGAGCGCGCGGCCGAAAGGATCGCGCACGATCGTCTCGCGCCCGGCACGGCCGGCGAGCGTGCCGTTCAATGCCACCTCGAGGCCCGAAAGCCCCTTGTTGTCGACGCCTACGTACCCGAGCACGTGGGCGGCGACCCGGCCCTGCGGATACAGGCGCCGCTCCTCGGGGTAGAAGCCCAGCCCGGTGATGCCCATCCGCTGGAGGGCTTCGGCCCGCTTCGGGTCTGCTTTCCGCGCGACATAGACGAAGCCGTTCGACCGATCCGCGAGCTTTCCGTAGAGCTTGTTCGGATCGAGGCGGAGTGCGCGGCCCGCTGCGACGGCGGCTGCCCGCGGGTCGGCGATCTGTCGCGGGTTCGCATAGACGGTGATGGCCCTCCGCCCGATCGCAAGCTCGACGCCGTTACGGTCGAGGATGGATCCGCGCGGCGCCGGCACCGCGACGGTCGCGTTGTGCTGCCCCTGTGCGAGGCGGTCGAGCGGCTGTGCCTTCACGCCCTGAAGCCAGACCGCCCGCCCGAAGGTCGCGAGAAAGGCGAGTGCGAAGAGCGCTAGGAGGAGCCGAATCCGCCGGTTCGGAAGGCGACCGCTCACCGCTTCCCGAGGTCGAGATACGTCGTCGTCGCCTGATCGGCAGGCACATAGCCTTCCCGGCGGGCAAGGCTCGCCGTCCGAGTGGACGCGGCGCGAGTCGCGAGCATGGAGGCCAGCTCAGCCTGCTCGGCGCGGAGCTGATC
>JACDAN010000057.1 GCA_013695385.1 Actinomycetota bacterium
CGTCCGAACCCTCCTGCAGACCCTCGTCGTCGGCCTCTCCACCGGCTCGGCCTTCGCGCTCGTCGGCATCTCGTTCGTCCTGATCTTCCGGACGACCGGGATCATCAACTTCGCCCAGGGCGCGTTCGCCGTCATGGGCGGCCTGTTCACCGTCGGGCTCGTCGACGACCTCCCGACCTGGCTCGCCGCGACGATCGCCGTCGTCGCCGTCGGCCTGACCGGCGCCGTCTTCGGCTTCATCGCGATGGGGTTCCGCGGGCGAACGACCTCGCTGGCGAGCCTGATCATCACGCTCGGCATCGCGCTGCTCGTGTCCTCGCTCGAGCTGCTGGCCTTCGGCGACCGGCCGCACAACTACCCCGGCATCTCCGAAAGCTCCTGGACGGTCTGGGACGTCGTCATCAACCCCCAATACGCGCTCGTCGCCGGCGTGACGATCCTGGCGGCGCTCCTGCTGACACTCCTGCTCCGGAAGACGATCGTCGGCAATGCACTCGTCGCCTGCGCCGACCAGGTGCGCGCGGCGGAGCTCGTTGGCATCAACGTGCGCTCCGTGACGATGATCGCGTTCGCCGTCTCGGCGGCGCTCTCTGCCCTCGGCTGGGTGCTGCTGACGCCGGTGACGTCCGTGAACTACGACTCGGACGTGGCGATCGCCGTGAACGGCTTCGCGGCTGCGGCGTTCGGAGGCCTCGTGTCGATCCGGCTCGCCTACCTGGGCGGCCTCCTGCTCGGGATCGCGGAGCAGCTCGTCGTCGTCTACGGCGACCGCGTCACCGACCAGGCCCGCCAGTACGAGCTGGCGGCGGCGCTGATCGTGATCCTGCTGCTGATCGGCTGGCGCTCGCGTCACGAGGTGGAACCCGCCTGATGCCGACGCGCCCGCGTTGGACGTGGCTCGCCCGCTTCACCGGTACGCTCGCCGCGGGCGCGCTGATGGTGTACGTCGCCTTCCGGCTCGACGAGGGCGACCTCCCGATGTACACGCGGATGGGACTCGCGGCGATCGTCGCCGTCGGCCTGTCGCTGCTGATGGGCTTCGCAGGACAGATTTCGCTGGGACAGGGCGCCTTCTACGCGCTCGGCGCGTACACGACGGGGATCCTCTCCGTGGGTCTCCGCCCGGCCGACCGCCTCGTCAACCCCGAGGCGGCCTGGGATCCTCTCTTCGCCCTCGCGGCCGCCCCGATCCTGACCGGGGCGGTGGCCGCCGTCGTCGGCGTCCCGCTGCTCCGCCTGCGCGGCCACTATCTCGCCTTCGCGACCCTTGCCCTCCATCTGATCTTGCTCGCCGCGCTCTTCGCCGAGGACCGCTTCACCGGCGGCCAGGACCCCGGCCTCGTGGGGATCCCGCAGCTCGAGGTGCGCGGCCACGTGATCGAGCATGCGCGCCTCGCGGCCGTCGTCTGGGGAATCGTCGCGCTCAGCGTGATCATGGCCGTCAACCTCGTCGGCTCGCGCGCCGGCCGCGCGTTGCAGGCGATCGCGACGAGCGAGGCGACGGCCGCCGCCGCCGGGATCAACGTCGCGATGTACAAGCTGCGCCTGTTCGTGCTGGCGGCCGGTCTCGCCGGGCTCGCAGGCGGGCTCTTCTCGTACTACCTGCTCTTCCTCTCCCCGGACGCCTTCCCGCTGATCACGTCGATCACGTTCGTCGTCATGGTCGCCGTCGGCGGGATGGGCTCGGTCTACGGCGCGGTCGTCGGCGCAATCGCGATCACCTACCTCGAGGACAAGCTCCGCGAGCTCGGAACCCGCGAGCAGCTCCTCGGCTTCGACCTGCCGGTTCAGGCGCCGCAGGTCTTCTCGATCGGCGTCTTCGGCGCGATCCTGATCGTGGTCATGCTCTTCGCGCCGCGCGGACTCCTGCCCAGCCTCCAGGTCGCGACTCGCGCGGTCGCCCGCCGGCTGCGGCGCCGAACGCAGGCTGCGTCCGGCGCCGCTTGATGCCTTAGTAGCGCTTCTTCAGGTTCTCGATCGGGACCATCTTGCAGCGGGCGATCTTCGAGACGACCATGCTGCGAAGTCCAAGGCCGGAGTGGTTCTCCTTGCTGTAGTAGTAGCGGCCGCCGGGCCCGACGAACCCGCGCATCTTGGACTCGAGCGCGGTATTGATCGCGTCGCGGTTGAAGCCGCCCCTCAGCATCGCCGTGCGGAACATCTGCACGCCCGTGTAGCCGTCGTAGTTGAACGTCGAGCCCTGCTTGCGCAGGCCGCGGTCGACCTTGAGCGCGATCGCC
Organism: Actinomycetota bacterium; assembly: GCA_013695385.1. Taxonomy (GTDB): domain Bacteria; phylum Actinomycetota; class Thermoleophilia; order Gaiellales; family Gaiellaceae; genus JACDAN01. Next base: position 2,241 of record JACDAN010000057.1, read on the forward strand.
CGTGAGGGGTTCCGCGTGGGCAGGAACTTCGCCACCGGCCCGAGGTAGCTGTTGATGAGGGCGCCGGCATTCTGCGGACACCCGGGCCCGAGGTAGAGCGGCGACGCGTTTCCGCCGGTCAGGACGAGCCGCTGTGGCAGGCGCAGCTGACGCGCCTCCTTGGTGATCGTCACCGCGAGGGTCGTCGCATTCCAGACCCAGAGCGCCTGGGCGTTCGACCCCTTGACCTTGGAGAGCTCGGCCTGGAAGGTCGTGCTCGTCAGCGGGAAGATGATCTTCTCGACGATCTGGAAGCCGAAGCGCTTGGCGAGCTCCTCGACGTTCCGGACGCCCTCCCGCCCGAAGCCCCCGTTGTCCGCCATCAAGGCGATGCGCGTGACCTTCAGCTTGCGCAGCTGGTACGCCAACGAGTAGGCGAAGAGCCGGCTCGTCGCCGTCGTCATGAAGTAGTAGGGCTTCGCAGGCTGAACCTGCGCGAACGACGCGGCCATCGAGATGTAGGGGATCTTCTCCCGCGAGACGATCGGCGCGACAGCGAGCCCCGACGAGCTGAAGCCGGAGCCGATCACGCCCAGGTACTTGTCCTCGCTCGCGATCTTGTTCATGTGGCTGACGGCCTGCGACGGGTTCGAGCCGTCGTCGAAGACCTGCACGCGCACCTTGCGACCCTTGATCCCGCCCCGCTTGTTGATCTCGGCGACGGCGACATTGACGCCTTCGCGGTTGTCGACACCGACGAACGACAGCGGCCCGGTCAGCGGCGAGATCTCCGCGAGCCAGACTTCACCCCCCTGTGCGCCGCCGGACCCCGTGCCCGCGGCGAGCAGGACGAGGCTCGCCCCGGCCGCCAGGGCGAAGACCCTCAACCTCCGTCCCTTCATAGCTCCTCCTCCGTTTGCTGGGTTCTCCACTTGGAGATTCTTGCGCGCGCGGCCGCCCCGCGCCACCGCGTCGGCTAGGAGGGCTTGGTGGAACGTCGCTCGTTGCCGGGGTGCGATGGTCGTTTCGAGGCCAGGACGCAGGGAGCGTCGATAGCAGCGCTATCGGCGCGACTGAGGACGCAGCATCGGGACGAGCAGCGCGGCCCGGCGACACAGGCCTGCGTTTTGCCAAGCCCTCCTCCTAACCGCCGGTCAGCTGGAGGAGCTCGTCGGTCTCGTCCGTGCGCTCGAAGACGCGCTTCGCCTTCCCGATCTCCTGTCGCGGGAGCCCTCCGGGGTCGGCGACGATTGCGGTCACCCGGAGGTGCAAACGCTGCTCCAGCACCGCCTCGAGGCTCCGACGAACCTCGTCGCGCTGTGCGAGGAGGTCGCCTGATGAGAGCTCCGCGTGCACCTCGAGCTCCGGCATCGTCGGGCGGCGATCCACGACGATGGCGTACTGCCCTCCGACCCCGGGGTGCTCGAGCAGCGCCGCCTCGATCGCGCTCGGGAAGACGTTGACCCCGCGGATCACGAGCATGTCGTCGACACGGCCCGAGAAGCGGGCGATGCGGGGGTGCGTCCGGCCGCAGGTACAGTCGCCGGGCAGGAGCTGCGTCACGTCGCCGGTCCGGTAGCGGATCACCGGCAGCGCCTCCTTCGTGAGCGTCGTCAGCACGAGCTCGCCCAGGCCCTCGGTCGCCTCGCCGGTCTCGGGGTCGACGACCTCGGGATAGAAGTGGTCGTCGAAGACGTGCAGACCGCCCTTGTTCTCCCGGCATTCCATCGCCACGCCGGGGCCGATCACCTCCGAGAGCCCGTAGATGTCGCAGGCGTCCAACTCGCCCCAGGCGTCCTCGATCTTCCGGCGAAGCGACTCCGACCACGGCTCGGCGCCGAGCACGCCGTAGCGCAGGCGGATCCGATCGCGCACCCCCTCGTCGGCCGCCCGCTCCGCGAGGAGGTAGGCGAACGACGGAGTGCAGCAGATCCCGGTCGCGCCGAGATCGGCGAGCAGCTGCACCTGGAAGGCCGCGTTCCCGCCCGAGGCCGGCACGACCGTCGCCCCCAGCCGCTCGCCGCCGTAGTGGAGGCCGAGCCCGCCCGTGAAGAGCCCGTAGCCGTAGGCGACGTGGAGGACGTCCTCGGCCGTCCCGCCGGCGCAGCCGATCGAGCGGGCGTTGACGTCGGCGAAGACGGACACGTCACCCTCGGTGTACGCGACGATCGTCGGCTTGTGGCGCGTGCCCGACGAGCCGTGGACGCGCACCGTCTGCCCAAGCGGCACCGCGAGCATCGCGTAGGGGTAGTGCTCGAGGAGCTCCTGCTTCCTCGTGTACGGAAGCCCTTCGATCCCGTCGTCCGGCCCGACGTCGGCGAGCTTCTCGCGCCAGTAGCCCGAGTCGACCGCCTTCAGCCGTGTGAGCAGCTCCCGGAGGCGCCGGCGCTGAAGCTCCGCCCGCTCCTCGGCCGGCATCGTCTCGAGCTCAGGCTGGAAGATCACCGCGCAGCGCCGATCGTAACCCCGTCCGGCGCGAGCTTTCCCGAGTTGACGAACCGGCGCAGGGCCGGCACATGGAGGCTCCCCCCGAGGATCGCGTTCCGCCAGACGCGGTGGAACGCGGTCGGCGGCGCCATGAAGCGCATCGTCGCCCCGGTCGCGCGGAGGTTCTCCTTGGCGGCCGCGCGCCGCTCGGACTCATACAGGTCGAGCACCTGCTCGGGTGCGGAGCCGACGAGCACACGCGCAAGCTTCGAGGCGAGGTTGCTCGCATCGTCGACACCCGAGTTCATCCCGCGGGCGCCGAACGGGGCCATCAGGTGCGCCGCGTCGCCGGCGAGGAAGACTCTCCCGACCCGGAAGCGCTCCGCCAGCCGAGCATGGAACCGGTACGCGGTCAGCCACACGAGCTCGTACGGCTCCCCGCGCGTGATCGCCCTGATTCGAGCGTCGACCGCGCCGGACTCGCGTTCGGCATCCACGTCCGTTTCCGGCGAAACCTGCCAGTCGATCCGCCACTCGCCGTCGGGCTGGGGGTGCACGAGCATCTGTCGGCCCGGGTTCGTAGGCGGGTCGAAGAAGAAACGGCGCTCGTCTCGCGGAAAGCCCGGGAGCTCGACGCGAACGTCCGCGATCAGGAAGCGGTCGCGGAAGCTCCTCCCCGGAAAGTCGACGCCGAGCAGCTTCCGAACCGCGGAGTGGGCGCCGTCGGCGCCGATCGCATAGGACGCCGAGAGTTTCCGACCGCCGTCGAGCTCGAGCGTGACCGAGCTCCCGTCCTGGCGCAGGCCGGTGACGGGCGAGCCCCACTGCACGTCGACGAGCCCGCTCTCCTCGGTGCGCCGGAGCAGTGCCCGCTCGGTGTAGGTCTGCTGGAGGTTGACGAACGCGGGGAGCTCGCCCTCCGCCGCCGGCGGGAACTCGACCGCGAAGAGCTCGGTCTCGCGCAGGTACGTCCGCGCCCGGGCGAGCACGACGCCCTTGCGCAGGATCTCCTCGCAGCCCAGGCGCTGAAACGTCTGGAGCGCATGCCGGGCGAGCACGATTGCCCGCGAGCCGATCGGCTCGAGCTCCGGCTTCGCTTCGACGACGACCGTGGGGATATCGAGCCGTGCGAGCTCGAGCGCGGCCGTCAGGCCGACGGGTCCCGCGCCTACGACTGCAACTCGGTCCACACCGCAGCGTCCTTCTCGGCCGTCCAGACCTGCGGCGGGTGCCCCTCGACCTCGTCCCGGGCACGGGCGACGTTGAAGGGCAGGCAGTGCTCGAAGATCCACCAGTCGCCGAAGCGCGGCTCGAGCGCGGCGCGCGCCGTCTCGAAGACGTCCTTGAGCGTGCCGCCGCGGCGATGCGCTCCGCGCACCGCATCCCAGAGCGTCAGCAGGTACTCGCGCGTCTCGGGGATCGCCTCGCCGGTCGCCGCCGGCCCTCGTCCGGGGACGATCGTCTTCGGGCCGAGCGCCTCCAACCTGTCGAGCGTCGCCGTCGACCACTCCTCGATGAACGCGTCTCCCATGTACGGCGCGGCGCGCGCCTCGACGAGGTCCCCGGAGAAGAGGATCCGTTCCTCGGGCAGCCAGACGCAGGCGTCGCCGGCCGTATGACCGCGCCCAACGTGATGCAGCTCGACCTCCCTACCGCCCAGGTCGAGCCGAAGGCTGTGAGCGAAGGCGACATTCGGATGCGTGAGGCCCGGAATCGACTCGACGTCCCGGAAGAGGCGCGGGAACCGGCGCGTCTCCGATTCGAAGTCCTGCTCTCCCCGCTCGAGGATCCAGCGCCGTGTCCCCTCGTGCGCGATCACCCACTCGGCGTCGAAGGCCGAGGCGCCCAGCACGCGCACAGCGTGGTAGTGCGTGAGGAAGAGGTAGCGCACGGGCTTGTCGGTGATCCCGCGCAGCTCGTCGAGCCACTCCTTCGCCAGCACCGGAGTTGCGCGAGCGTCGATCGCAAGCACGGCGTCGTCGCCGATGACGGCGCCGACGTTCGGATCCCCCTCGGCCGTGTAGGCGACGACCCCGGGGGCCAGCTCCTGGAGCGTCGAACGCTTCTCCTCGAGGTCGGTGCTGGAGGCGAACGGCTTGGACACGGGCCTAGTCTGCACCCGCGGAGAGGGCCACGGCTAGCCTCGGCTGATGAAGCGCCGCCGAGATCCCGAAGACGAGGCGGACGACCGCCCGCCGATCTGCCCCGCCTGCGGCGTGACCCAGGGCATGGTGCTCACCGACGAGGAGCCTCGCTTCGTGTGCCAGGAATGCGGGTTCTCCGACGGCGGGAGCGCCGCCGACTAACCGGTACCCAGGCCGCCGTACTTCTTCTTGGCCTTCTTGTCGCTGCGCTTCTCCTTGAGCGTCTTCTGCGCGACCTTCTTGGCAAGCTGCTTCGGCTTGTCCGAGCCCTTCGCCATGGGTGCCCTCCTCTCGTTCGACTACGCCTAGCGTAATTACGCGCCCGGCCGGACGAGCGGTTTGTACGTGATCCGGTGCGGCTCGAGCGCTTCCTCGCCCCGCGTCTCGCGCACCCACTGCTCGTACTCCTCGAAGCTTCCCTCGAACCAGGTGACCTGCGAGTCGCCCTCGAAGGCGAGGATGTGCGTGGCGACGCGATCCAGGAACCAGCGGTCATGTGAGATCACCGCCGCGCAGCCGGCGAAGTCCAGCAGCGCGTCCTCGAGTGACCGCAGCGTGTCGACGTCGAGGTCGTTGGTCGGCTCGTCGAGCAGCAGCAGGTTTCCGCCCGAGCGCAGCAGCTTCGCGAGGTGAACGCGGTTCCGCTCGCCGCCCGAGAGGTCCCCCACCCGCTTCTGTTGGTCGGAGCCCTTGAAGTTGAACCAGGAGACGTACTGGCGCGAGTTCACCTCGCGGGTCCCGAGCGCGATCGTGTCGTGCCCGCCGGAGATCTCCTTCCAGACGTTGTTCCCGGGCTCGAGCCCCTCGCGCGACTGGTCGACGTAGGCGAGCTCGACCGTCTCCCCCACTCGCAGCTCGCCCGAGTCAGGCTGCTCCTCGCCCGAGATCATCCGGAAGAGCGTCGTCTTGCCGGCGCCGTTCGGGCCGATCACGCCGATGATCCCGCCCGGCGGCAGCGAGAAGGTCATGTCCTCGACGAGCAGTCGGTCCGCGAACCCCTTGACCACGTGGTCGGCCTGCACGACGATGTCGCCGAGCCGCGGCCCGGCCGGGATGTGGATCTCCACCCGGTCGAGCTTCACGTTCCGGTCCTCGGCGAGCAGCCGCTCGTAAGCGCCGAGCCGCGCCTTCGACTTGTCGTGCCGCGCCTTCGGCGAGGCGCGCACCCACTCGAGCTCCGTCTTGAGCGCCCGCTGGCGCGCCGACTCGGTCTTCTCCTCGTGGGCGAGGCGAGTCGACTTCTGGTCGAGCCAGCCGGAGTAGTTGCCCTCGTAGGGGATTCCGCGCCCGCGGTCTAGCTCGAGGATCCAACCGGCGACGTTATCGAGGAAGTAGCGGTCGTGCGTGACGGCGACGACGGTGCCGGCGTAGTCGGCGAGGAACCGCTCCAGCCACGCGACCGACTCGGCGTCGAGGTGGTTCGTCGGCTCGTCCAGGAGCAGCAGGTCCGGCGAGGAGAGCAGCAGCCGGCAGAGCGCGACCCGCCGCCGCTCGCCGCCGGAGAGCGTCGTGACGTCGCGGTCGCCGTCGGGGAGCCGCAGCGCATCCATCGCCCGGTCGAGCTGGGCGTCGAGCTCCCAGGCGCCGTGGCGGTCGATCTCCTCCTGCACCTTCGACTGCTCGGCGAGGAGCGCGTCGAAGTCGGCGCCGGGCTCGGCGAAGGCGGCGGAGATCGCGTTGAACCGGTCGAGCAGGTCGCGCATCGGCCTGACCCCGTCGTCCACGTTGCCGCGGACGTCCTTGGCGGGATCGAGGTCGGGCTCCTGCGGCAGGAAGCCGACCGTGGAGCCCTTGGCGAGGTCGGCGCTCCCGCTCGAAGGCTCCTCGACGCCGGCCATGATCCGCAGCAGCGTCGACTTCCC
>JACDAN010000059.1 GCA_013695385.1 Actinomycetota bacterium
CAACAAACTCGATGCGGTCGATCCCCTGGCGCGGCGCCGGCTCACCAACAGATTTCCCGGCTCGTTGCAGATCTCGGCGCTCACGGGGGAAGGTCTCGACGAGCTGCGCGCACGGATCGCCGCACGCTTCTCCGAGCGATTTGCGCTCGTGCGCATGGTCGTGCCGTACGAGGACGGTGCCAAGCTCGCAGAGCTGTACGCACTCGGGCCTCCGATCGACGAGCGAATCGACCGGCCCGACGGCGTCTACATCCGCGCAAGGCTCCCGCGCCGCGAGATCTCGCGGTTCGCCCCTTACCTGATCGCCGGGGCGACCGAGTCCCACAGGGCTACCCGTTGATCGAGGTCTCCGTATGCCGCCTCCGGGCCGATGCCGCTCTCCCCTCGCAGCCTTACGACGGAGACGCCGGCTTCGATCTCGCAGCCTGCGACCGGCACGAGCTTGCGCCCGGGGAGCGGGCGCTCGTCTCGACCGGACTCGCTGTGGCCATTCCGGAGGGGCACGGCGGCTTCGTTCTGCCCCGATCCGGGCTGGCAGCCCGCCACGGGCTCACGATCGTGAACGCGCCCGGACTGATCGACTCGGGCTACCGCGGCGAGGTGCGGGTGATTCTGCTCAACACCGACACCGCTGAGCCGTTCACCATCGAGCCGGGGATGCGGATCGCGCAGCTTGTCGTGCTGCCTGTGCCGCATGTCGAGCTCGTCGAGCAGCAAGAGCTGCCCGAGAGTGAGCGGGGCGCCCGGGGCTTCGGCTCCTCGCGAGTGTAACGTGGGGGCGGAGCCGCGGATTCGCGTTTCGGCGATCCTGCGCTGGCAGAACCGGATCCTTCTCTGCCGACATGAGAAGCACGGCAAGGAGTACTGGCTCCTACCCGGAGGCGGTGTCAACTCGGGCGAGAGCCTCGTCGACGCACTGCACCGCGAGCTCGAAGAGGAGATCGGGCTCGGAGAAGACGTCCCGGTCGAGGGACCGGTCGCGATCGTCGACTCGATCTCGCCAAAGCGGAGCTACGCCGACAAGCACGTGGTGCACATCATCTTTGCCGGTGACCTCGGTGACAGGTCGCTCGAGACGGTGACCTCGCAGGATGCAGCCGTGCGGGGCCACCGGTTGTTTGGTGTGGTCGACCTGGATGAGATCGTGCTCCACCCTCCGATCCAACGCTTCCTTGCACGCTGGCGTCCGGCCGACCCGGTCGTGTACCTCGGCCCCCTCTGGGTGCCGTAGGTCGGGGACGGTTCGACGCGCTCTCGGCGCGGACGCGTGTCCCACGCGTGCGCCGCGCATCATTAGGCTCGAAGCGGGGAGGAGGTTGGGGCTACCTGCTTGCCCTGCCCCCACGAGACCTGGCCCGACCAGCCGAGACAGAGTGAGCTTCGCCCTCCAAGGCGTCCTCGAGTGCCTGGAACGCCGGCTCTTCGCCGGTTCGATGGGAGATCGCCTGCGCGAGCAGCCAATCCGCGAGCCAGGGGTTTCGCGGTAGCAGAGGCCCATGGAGGTACGTCCCGATGACCCTGCCGCTACGGCAACCCTCGAAACCGCTCGATCCGTCGTTCCCGAAGCCTGCTACGACTCTGCCCAGCGGCTCGGCACTCGGTTCGAGCACCGTTCGCCCCGCGTGGTTCTCGAACCCGGCCAGCGTTCTCCGAACTCCGGGCTCGAGCTCGCATTCGAGCAGGACGTCGCCGATCATCCGGCGCTCTCCGGCAACGGTGTGGAGAGGAAGGACACCGGCACCCGGCAATTCGACTCCCAGGCGGTCCCGGTAGAACCCACCGAGAAGCTGGTAGCCCCCGCAAACGGCCAGACACGCCGCCCCTCCGGCCACCGCCTCGCGTAGGGCCTCGCCCTTGAGGCCGATGTCATGGGCGACCAACGCCTGCTCGCGATCCTGACCACCCCCGATGTAAAGCAGATCGTGTGCGCCCGGCTCGACTGCTTCGCCCATGCCGACCGCCTCTACCTGGAGATCGTGACCACGCCAGGCAGCGCGTCGGAAGAGAACGGCAATGTTCCCGCGGTCGGCGTAGATGTTCAGGTACTCCGGGTAGAGGTGACCGACCGAGATCTTCACGCCGCCTGCTCCCAGTAGGGCTTGACGAACCCGCGCCGAGCCACGATACGCCGGAGCTCGAGCATCGACGTGTAGGTGGGGAGGACGACCAATCGGCCGCCGGCCGGAGTCAGCTCGAGACCACGGTCGAGCGCTTCCTCCAGAGCCGGCCGCATTTCGATCCGCTCCTCCGCAAAGCCCGCGTACTTGCAGCGGAGCGCGAGCTCAGCCGCGCGGTCACCGGTGGCCACGACGCGGTCGAGCCGCTCCAGGAGAGGTTCGAAGTCGACGTCCCAGATCCAGGAGACATCCCTGCCGTCGGCGATTGCATCGTTCAAGGCGATCACGGCCAGGCTAGGAGGGTCGCCGGCCACCAGCGTCCGCACCACCTCGTTCGCACCGGCCGGGTTCTTGATCAGCAGCATGAGGAGCGTCCGGTCGCCTACGGCGATCCGCTCGAATCGCCCGAAGGCCGCAGTGAACCGCTCGAGGCCGGCTCTGACCTCTTCAAGCGTCGAGCCGAGCGCGCGACTCAGCGCTGCCGCGGCCAGCGCGTTGTAGACGTTGTAGAGCCCCGGAAGAGGAAGCTTGACCCGCACCGAGGCTTCAAAATCCACCAGGTCGAACGACACGCCGTCGAGCCCGTCGAGCTCTACCGTTCTCGCGGCCAAATCGAGAGCTGGACGCGAGTGCCCGCACCTCGGACAGCCGTAGTCGCCGAGATGGCCGACGTATGCGACCTCGTAGTCGTAGGGCGTTCCACAGCGCACGCACCACTTGGAATCGGCCGCGTGCTGGAGGGCAGAAGAGCCCTGGCGTGCGTCATCGACCCCGAAGACCATCCGACCCGGTCTGTCGGCACCCAGATCGCCGACCTGCGGATCGTCGCCGTTCACGATCAGCGTCGCCTCCACCGGGAGGTCGCGCACGACACCGCGCCATCGCTCGGCAACGAGCTCGAGCTCCCCATATCGATCGAGCTGATCGCGGAAGAGGTTCCCGAGGCAGAGCGCCCGGGGTCTGACTCGCCTCGCGACTTCCGGCAACGCGGCTTCGTCGACTTCGAACAGGCCGAGTTCCGCTCCATCAGCCGTCAACAGGGACGACGCGACGCCGGAAAGGAGGTTTGCCCCCGCGCGATTGTGTGCCAAGCGCATCCGGGGCCCGACGATCTCCGCAACCATCGCAGCGGTCGTGGTCTTGCCGTTCGTCGCCGACACGACGGCTGAACCGGCGGGAAGCCGGGCGGACAGCTTTCCCACCGCGGTCGGGTCGAGTGCGTTCAGGAGCTTTCCGGGCAGCGTCGTTCCGCCGCCGGCGCCGACTAGGCGCGAGAGGCGTCCGGCCGTCCGCGCGGCGACGATCCCCGCAGTGAGCGGAAAACGCGGGCGCATCGCCGGAGGGTAACTCGAACGAGCGTAGCGACCTCGGTCGCCTCCATCACTCGAATGGGGGAACTTTGGGACCCTCACCCAGACGGTTGACGTGCCGCTGGTGGTTCCGGCCCAGATTGCGCACAGCTTGACAAGGCCAAGTCACGAACCACGCGGGGTGGCGTGGAGAAGGGTGAGGGGGAGAAAACCATGCGGACAGCGCAATGGACGAGCTGAAGGGAGCAGCGGGCACGCAGTTCTGCCCCCGCTGTGTCGGCGCCCTGGAGCGGATCCTTCCCCCCGGAGCTGATCGAGGACGAAACGGCCAGACGCGATCTGCTCGCGGTCTCGTAGCATCATAGCCCTGCTCGCCCGTAGTTGCAAACGGGCGATTTTGCTCTATCCTTCTTGCCATGGCTCGTAGACCGGCGCGGGAGCTCCTGGAGTCGCTCGACCGCGACGCGCTCGCGCGGTTCCAGGCCGGAATCCGCAAGCGATATACCGATGAAGAGATCGTTCAACAGCTGACGGACTGCGCTGGGCGGCTGGGACGCTCACCCTCCATGCGCGAGTTCGCGGCGGATCAGGACACGACCGTCCACCCGCAGACCGTCATCGAGCACTTTGGGAGCTGGAATGCGGCAAAGCGCTCCGCCGGCCTGGTGCCACGGCGGTTCGCGACCCGGGAAGAGCTCCTCAGTCTGCTTCGCGAGCTGGGGGAGACCCTCGGCCGGACGCCGACCGCCCGCGATCTGGACGAGCACCGAGGCTCGATGCCGTCGAAGTCGCTGTACTGGCACACATTCGGCTCGCTCACGAAGGCGTTGCGCGAAGCCGGCTTCGACGTTCCGGTGGGGGAGGAGCGGCTCGAGCGCGCGATCGATCAGGGCTGCTCGGTCGCAATCGGCCTGGGACGGCTTCCGAAGTTCCAGGAGTGGGGGGAGGCACGGCGCGAGGATGCCGCTCTCTTGACCGAGTGGCAGGTCTACAGGATGTTCGACGTGCGTCGCGGAGCCTGGTCGACCTTCCAGTACCTCATCCGAGAGCGTCTGCTCGAGGACGGATATCAGGTGAAGGGCGACGGGACGGTGTCGCGGCGGCGCGTGTCTAGCTCAGCGAGGCGAGCGCCGTCAGCAGGCGCAGGCAGGACTCGCGCTCGCCCGGCGCGCGAACGGCGGGGAGAGACCGCTCGGTAAAGCCGCGGTCGGGGCGAAAGCGCTCACGGCGGGCGACCCGTCCGCCCTCGACGGTCAGGAGTGTGCCCTCGTCGAGCTCGCGCTTCTTGAACCGAAGCCCGAGAAATCGCTCCGAGACCTCGAGGCCCTGAACAGTCGAGGCGAAGACGAGCCCTTCTCGGCTCTCCCCGATCCAGAGTGGCCTACCAACTCCTCGCGCCAGGTACACGGCCCCGGGCCGTCGTTGGTCGACCCATGCAGTCGCCATCGAGCCGCACAACTGCTCGAGCGTCTTCCCGGCGGGCCCGAAGGCTTCGACGACCGCGAGGATCGCCTCGGTGTCGACCGACATTTCGGGCTCGTTGCGGTCGAAGCCATGCCGCTCGAAGATCTCCTCGTCATTCAGGATGATTCCGTTGTGCACGCCGACCACCGCGCCGTGACGCACGGGATGATTGTTCGCGGCAATCGTCGGATGACCCTTCGTGTAATCGCGTACATGGAGGAGAACCTCGACGGCCTCCGCGGGAATTGCCAGCTCTGAGAGCAACGCACTCGCGCCCGAGCGACGTTTGTGGACGCGAATCGGGCCCGTGGGAACACGATGTGCGTAGCCCACGGCGTCGGCGCCGCGCTCGGCGATACCGGTGAGCAGCGCCTGGGCGAGGAGCGTCCGGTCGACGCTCGACTCGGGTTTCAAACTATATCCGGCTATTCCACACATAGGCTCGATTTCCGATCTTAGGACCGGCCTCAGACGACCTCTGCGGCGATGCTTCCCGCGCAGACAGGCGATAAGACCCCAGTTCATGGGACGTCTAGCCACCCCTTCGGTTAGCTCAGAGGCAGACGCGTCCCTCGGACGGGGGAACCGGTTGCGGCCAAGGCCGCCGATACAGGGGTCGTGGAGCCGCGACCGCTCTCTGAGCCCGACCTCGTCGAGCCCGTACCCAGCGTTCCACACCTCCAGGTGCTTCCCGGAGCCGGAGTGGAGCTGGACTCGCCGGACGTTGAGGAGCGGGAGGAGCTCACGGTCGTCGACGACGGCACGCCGCTCCACGATCCGCTCAAGCTCTATGTTCGCGCGATCGGCGACGGACGGCTGTTGACGGCCGAGGAGGAACGCGAGCTTGCCCGGCGCAAGGACGCCGGCGACGAGGCCGCGAAGCGGAAACTGATCGAGTGCAACCTGCGCCTCGTCATGTCGATCACACGCAACTACACGAAAGCCGGCGTACCCCTTCTCGACCTCATCCAAGAGGGGAACCTCGGCTTGATCCGCGCGGTCGAGAAATTCGACTGGAAGCTCGGGTTCAAGCTGTCGACCTATGCCACCTGGTGGATTCGCCAGTCGGTCTCGCGTGCCCTTGCAGACCAGGGGAGAACGATTCGACTCCCAGTTCATGTCGCGGAGCAGGCCCGGAAGGTGCTCAGAGCCCGCAGGGTGCTCACGCAGAAGCTCAACCGCGACCCAACCGTCGAGGAGATCGCGAAAGAGAGCGGATTCCCCGTCGAACGCGTTCGGGAGCTCTTCGACCTTGTCGAGGATCCCATCAGCCTCGAGACGCCCGTCGGCGACGGCGAGAGCCTCTACGGCGACTTGATCGAGGACACCAAGTCCGATCAGCCCGACACGGCAACCGCGAAGCACCTTCGCTCCGCGGAGCTCGCCGAGGCGCTCCTCCGCCTCAACCCGCGCATGCGTCGGGTCTTGGCGATGCGTTTCGGGCTCGACGGCCATACGCCGAAGACACTCGAGCAGGTCGGAACCGACCTCGGCATCACCCGGGAGCGGGTGCGCCAGCTCGAGTCGCGAGCGCTGCGAGAGCTGCGCTCAGTCGCGCCGGCGCTGCAGTTCTACCTGGAGACCTAGCCTCGCCATTTCGCTGAAAGGCTCGCGACTTTCAGCGACAATCCTGAAGCCGAGCGCCGCTCCGCGGCGCGCGGCGCGGACGCGCGGAACCGATGCTCGACCACGTATGTCTTCAAAGCGGACCGGGCAAAGCCCGTCCCGCGGCGCCGGCCTGGTCTATCCGACTTGTTCGATCTCTTGCAGGCGGGAGAGCCGCTTCAGGGCCTGGCCCTCGATCTGCCGGACGCGCTCGCGCGTCAGTTCGAGCGAGCGACCAATCTCCTCGAGCGTTCGCGGCTCGGAATTGTCGAGGCCGTACCGGAGGGTGAGGACCGCGCGTTCCCTCGCCGTAAGAGACCCGAGGGCACGAGCAAGCGCCTGGCTTCGCAGTGAAACTTCCACCTGCTCATCGGGCGCAGGCCCGCTGCAGGCGACGAAGTCGCCGAAGACAGCATCCTCCGTTTCACCTACGGGTTGGTCGAGGCTGGTGGACGCGTGTGCAGCCGCGCGAACTTCCCGCGCCTGCTCGATCGGAAGGCTCGCCTCCTCGGCGATCTCCTCGAGTGTCGGCTCGCGCCCGAGCTGGGTCCAGAGGATCCGCTCGGCCTTGTTGAGCTTCTGGAGCCGCTCGACGATATGAACAGGCATTCGGATCGTCCGGGCCTTGTCCGCGAGAGCCCTGGCCACCGCCTGGCGAATCCACCAGGTTGCGTAGGTCGAGAACTTGAATCCCCGGCGCCAGTCGAACTTCTCGACGGCGCGGATCAAGCCCAGGGTGCCCTCCTGGATCAGGTCGAGGAACGGCAGGCCCTGGTTGCGGTAGTTCTTCGCGATCGAGACGACGAGACGGAGATTCGACTGGATCATCCGCTGCTTCGCCTGCATGTCACCGCGTTCGATCCGCTTCGAGAGCTCGACCTCCTGAGCGGCGGTCAGCAACGAGTGCCGGCCGGCCTCGCGCAGGAAGAGCTGGAGCGCGTCGGTCGTAGTCTCGAAGACGGCCGCGGGAAGCGGCGCGGGCTCGGGTGCGCGCTCTTCCTCGACAACCACGTCGATGCCGCGCTGCTCGAGCTCACGATGCAGGGCTTCCAGCTCCAGCTCGTTGAGCTCCAACGGCTCCAGCACTTCCGTGAGCTCCGCCTGGCGGACAGTCCCGGACTGCTCAGCTACCTCGAGCAACAACCTCAGATCCTCGCTACCGAGGACGGACTCGATCTCAACCGTCGTCATGGCGCTAGTTGGTGTCATGCCCACTTTCCTGGCTAAGCCAAACAGGAGCTCCGACGGGGGTCGTCGAAGGGGAAGGCGAGCATAGCCCGTCCTCGCCGGCACCGTCGGAATGCCACGCGCACATAACGGGCGCTCGCTGACACCGAATCAGCGGCCGCATGCGTTGAGCTCGCCCCGGCGGCGACCATCGTTAGCCAAGATGGGGGCTGTCGGCGCAACGCACGATAACGGGCGTTATGTCAAGTTGACCCATGACCGACCTGACCGCCCCTCCTCCCCTCGGGTGCGGGTGCGACCACGATCCAGCTCCGGCCGAGGAGGACCGCTTCGGGAAGTCGCCGCCCTTCTGGTCGTTTATCCACAGGTTGAACGAATGGCTTGGAATATGGAAAGTGAACTTCTCGCAAATAGCGCGAAGTTGGCTCTCCGGGGGTCTTGCGCGATCGCCGGGTCGGGCCTAGTCTCCCCCCTGCGTCGAGCACGGAGCGCAAGTAGATCGAAGCAGATCCCGAGGGCCGTAGCCGCAAGGCGAAAGTCACCGGGATCGGTGGACGAAAGCGCAACCGGCTCGGCGAACGATCTGGCGCCGCAGGTGCTCTCGGGTACCTAGGCGCCAGATCTTTTTTTGCCGTACTCCCCCGGCCGCCGATCGCCTCGGACTCGTGACGAGGGCGCCGCACGGAACCATCGCCACCGGCGGCACCCGGCTTCCGAGAGGTCGCGGAAAGTCATTGATTTTCCGCGAAGGCGGCGCGATAGAATCGCGCCATGCATCTAAGGGTGCCGAGCATCGATCGAGGCATCACGTCGTTCCTCTGGGGCCTCGGCCTCGGGCTCTACCTCTGGCTCGGGATGCTCGCGATCGGCGTCTCAGGCGCGACGGCGTTCATCCTCGGCGCTCTGGCAGCGTGCGGAATCTTCCTCTACGTCCGCCTATTCGGCGAAGACGAGGTGAGGCCGCCGCCTCAGTCGGCGAAAGCCCGCGCCGGCGACCGGTGATCGCCGGTCAGCGCACCCAGTAGCCGGGCTGCGAGCTCACCGCCGAGCGCTGCGTCGAGACGATCCCGAGCCTGCGGTCGGGTGTCACCGACACGGGAGGCGCGACAGTGCTCGAGGAGACGAGTGACGGCTTTGCCATCAGCATGCGGCGGAGCATTCACGGCCCTCTCTCTATCGTCGCGGCCGGCGGAGCCGTAGATCCCTGGCTGGAGGGACGCTGCGAGTGGGGAAGCCGCCAAAACCCGCACGAGCTTGGCGAAAGCTCCGTTTCATACCCGCGATTCCGCTCAGTACGTGATCAACGAATGCAGCGGATAGCGCGACGCAAGCCGCTCGCGGCCACCGAGGAACGAGAGCTCGATGATGAAGCAGACCCCGACGACCACCCCGCCCAGCTGCTCGACCAGACCGCCGATCGCCTCAACTGTTCCCCCCGTCGCAAGTACGTCGTCGTGGATCACCACTCGGCTTCCGTCACCGATTGCGTCGGCGTGGAGCTCGAGCGCGTTCTGCCCGTACTCCAGCGCGTACGTCGCGCTCACCGTCTCCGGCGGAAGTTTTCCAGGGCGCCGGGCGGGCACGAAGCCGCAGGGGACTTTGTTCGCGATCGCCGCCCCGAGGATGAAACCGCGGGCCTCTGCACCGAGCACGAGGTCAGGGGCCAGATCCCGCGACCAGCTCGCGAGGTCGTCAATCGTCTGCGCGAGGGCCTCCGGGTCGCGAAGCAGCGGACTGACGTCCTTGAACCCAACCCCCGGCTCCGGCCAGTCCGGAACTTCGCGGACTCGCGTCTTCAGGTCGATCGCCATCAGGAGGCCGCCACCTTACGCAGAGCACGCCAGAACAGGAGCTGGGACAGCTCCTGAGCGAGGGCGGCGAGGAGCTGGAGATCCTCCATCCCACTCTGTCGACGCTCCGGGTTCCTCGAGCGCAAAGCCGGCGCCGCGATCGCCTCGAGCAGCCCGACCTCGCGCTCAGCGGCAGACCTGAACGACCGCAGGTGGCGCGCGTCGATTCCGAAGCGTGCCAGCTTCGCGCAGACGGCCGCGATGTCGGCTTCCGTCTCCCGGTACAGGCGTTCACCTCCGTCCCTCCGAGCTTCCAGGAGGCCGTACTCCTCGAGCTCCCGCGCGAGCCCCGCCTCGACTCCTGCGCGCTCGCACAACTCTGCGAGCTCGATCTCCTCGTCCGGCTCGCCGAGGCCTGAACGCCTGCGCCGGCCCGCCCCAGCCGGCGAGGCGAGCTCCTGCCGGATCACCCGCAACGGGAGGAATTCGTCCCGCTGGAGCCGCAGGATCGTCTGAAGCCGGTCGACGTCATCCTCGCCGAAGAGGCGATAGCGACCAGGCGTTCTGCGGGGTGCCAGCAAGCCCTGATCCTCGAGATAGCGGATCTTCGAGATCGAGATGTCGGGAAACTCGTCCTGGAGGAGGCGGCAGACCGCGCCGATCGTGAGGGGGCGCTCCTCCGGACGGCTGACGGCCGTCGCGGTCACTTCTCGAGGAAGGTGAGCCGGTACTTGCCCACCTGGACCTCGTCCCCATCACCGAGCTCCGCCGAGTCGATCCGGCGCCGGTTCACGAACGTGCCGTTCAGGCTCCCCTGATCCTCGATGGTGAAGGAGCCGTCACGCTTGACGAGGACGGCGTGCGTCCGCGAGACGGTGACGTCGTCGAGGAAGATGTCGCAATCGGGTGAGCGGCCGATCGTGGTGCGATCGTCCTGCGGGACGAAGTGCTCACCCGTGCGACCGCCACCCGAGCGCACGATCAGGGCCGGGCCCTCCATCCCGAGGTCCTCCAGTGGAGATGCCTCGTCCACGTCCTCGGGCGTGTACGCCATCGTCGTGTCGGCCCCGGCGCTGTCGCGCACCATGGCAGCTCCGCACTTCGAGCAGAAGTTCGCGGCCTCCGGATTCTGGAACCCGCATTCAGGACAGTAGACGTGGGACAAACGGGCTCAGTCCCTGGTGGGCGGCAATGCCTTGCCGGCAAGGATCGCCGTCAGCCGATCCATGTCGACCTCGGCGAGAATGCTCTCCGGTCCGGCCTCTTTCAGCCGGGACTGCAGCTCCGCCCGCAGGATGTCGATGCGGCCGTGCAGCAGCCTCCTCTGGAATGAGATCTCCTGCTCCTGGGTCTGGAGCCCGTCGATCAACTCCTTGAGCTCGGCGTCGGACATGTTCGGAAGATCGGGCAGCGGTTCCAAGTCAGCCTTTCGTTCGGAGAAGGTTCAGTAAACCAGGCGAGCGGCCAAGGGTCAATCTCAACTTGAGCGTTTTGCTCACGCGTGCGCCTCCGCGTCCTGAAGGACGCCTTCCACGAGCGCGCGAAGCTCGCCTTCGAGCTCGGCCGACGCCTCCGCGCTCCCACCTTCGGCATAGACGTGCACGATCGGCTCGTCGGGGTCGGGAAGCACCTGCGCCCAGCCTCGTTCGTCGAAGACCTTGATCCCGTCGCGAAGGTCGACCTCTCGATCCTTCAGTCGTTCCGTGACAACGCGCATGACCAGTCCTTTCTGCGCCCATGGGCAGGGCACCTGCCTGTGCACGACGTGAGAGGCGGGCAGCTCGGACACGAGCTCCGAGAGCGGGCGCCGCACCGGGGCGAGGAGCTCGAGAAGCTTGCAGAGGCTCGCGGTGGCGTCGTACGCGGGCAGGAACTCCGGGAAGACATAACCGCCGCCCACCGCACCCGCGAAGATCACGCCGTCCTGGGAAGCAGCCTTCGTCAGCTCGGGAAGTGACGACTGGGTGCGTATGACCTCGAGGTTGCTGCCCTCCAGGATCTTGTCGACCTGGCTCGTCACGGTAACGGGGAATGCCAGCTTTCCACGGCGTCCGTCGCTCCCGATCAGCCGGAGATACAGGAGAAGCGTCTGCTCGACAGGGATCTCACGCGCCCTGTCGTCGATCAGGTAGAGACGCTCGGCCGCACGATCGAAGACGACACCGAGATCTGCGCCGACTGCGCCGACGAGGCTCTTCGTCTGACCGATCAGGCTCCGGAGCGTCGCGGTCTCACCAGTCGGGTGGTCAGGGGAGAATGTATGGGCCGCGACGGCCTCCACCCCGAGGGGGCCGAGAAGGAGCGGAAGCACGAACGACGCCGCCGAGTATCCATAGTCCACGACGATCCGAAAGCCGCGCTCTCGAATCGCGTCCGCGTCGAGGCTGCCCATGAGATCGTCGGCGTAGCCTTCCCGCGCTCTGGCCGGATAGCTGATGCCGCCGACATCCGAGGCGCCGACGAGCCGCAACTCCTGACGAGTGAAGTGCTTCTCAACCTCCTTCTGGAAGGTGACGGATGCCTCGATGCCGGGCTGCTCGAAGAACTGGATCTTCACCAGCTCCGGATCCGAGGGGTGCAAGCCGACGTGAAAGCCGGCCTCGTACCCGTGACTCTTGAGCAGGTGACGGGCTACGGCGGCCGGCAACACGCGCAGGTCGGCGACGTGGACACCGGTCGAGTTGATGCCCGAGATCATGGCGCGCTTGATCATCCGGCAGGCAGGGGCTGATTCCCGGCTGGCGACGATTCGTGCGCCACGCTTGAGGGCCGTACCGACCGCAGAGGCAAGCCGGAGCGCGGTCTCGGGCGTCAGGTCGACGTTCACCAAGCCGGTCACTCCGTCCTGGCCGAAGAGATGCGGCGCCGACCGCGACTCGAAGATGAGGTTCTCGAAGACCTGCGAGCCCGACTCCACCTCCTTGAAGGGGTAGATGCGGACTCCGGGCATCACGACGGTCTCCGCTCCGACCGTGACCCGATCTCCGATCGCCACGTCCTCATGGATCCGGACGTGGGAGCGGATGTCGCAGTTCCGGCCGATGATCGCGCTCTCGATCAAAACGCTCCGACCAATGTGCGTCGAGGCGTCGATCACCGACGAGCTGATTCGTGCGCGCTCCCTGAGCGCGACGCTCGCCGAGAGCACGGAGTACGGCCCGACGGTCGCGTCGGGGGCCACGCGACAGTAGTTCCCGAGGAACGCGGGCCCCTCGATCCGGTTCAGGTCGTCGATCTCGACGCCCTCACCGAGCCAGACATTGCCGCGGAGCCGCACGCCGGGCACCTCGAGATCGACACGCTCGTCGAGAGCGTCGAAGTTCGCCTGGCGGTATTGCTCGAGGTTCCCGATGTCTTGCCAGTAGCCGTCCATCGCGTAGCCGTAGATCGGCCGGCCCATCTCGAGCAACAGCGGGAAGAGCTCCTTCGAGAAGTCGTACGGCCGATCCGACGGGATGTGCTTCAGGACCTCGGGCTCCAGGACGTAGACGCCCGTGTTGATCGTGTCCGAGAAGACTTGCGACCAGGACGGCTTCTCGAGGAAGCGCTCGACGCGGCCCTCGCCGTCGGTCACGACGATCCCGAACTCGAGTGGGTTCTCGACGGACTTGAGCCCGATCGTCACAGCTGCGCCGCGGTCACGGTGGAACTGCACGAGCTCCGCGAGGTCGAAGTCGCAAAGCGCGTCGCCGGAGATGACCAGGAACGTCTCGTCGAGCCGGTCGCTTGCCAGACGGACGGAGCCTGCGGTACCTAGGGGCGACTCCTCGACGGAGTACTCCATCCGCAGGCCGAGCGTCTCGCCGTTCCCGAAGTAGCTCCTGATCGCCTGCGGAAGGAACGCAACAGTGACGATGACGTCTTCGAAGCCGTGTTTTCGGAGCAGCTCGAGGATGTGCTCGATGCACGGCTTCCCGACGATCGGGACCATCGGCTTCGGCTGGTTGGACGTGAGCGGTCGGAGACGTGTGCCCTCCCCACCGGCCATGACGACCGCCTTCATGCGGGATTCCTCAGCGCGCCCGTGAGATAGGCCACAGCAGCCAGGAGGGCCAGCCCGAGACCGATCCAGAAGAGTGTGTACGGGATGGTCGCGCCCGCTCGAGTGACGAGCATCAGGGCAAGCGACAAGTAGAGGATCCACGTCGCGGCTTTACCGATGATGTTCACGGAGAGCTCGTAGCCGCGGGGCACGAAGAGCTTATACCCGGCGACGAGCAGCAAATCCCGCGAGAGGATCAGCACGAGCCCCGCCCACGGTAGTCGGCCGTGGAGGAAGAGCCCGATCACCGCGGTGTCGATCATGAGGCGGTCGGCGAGCGGATCCGCGACGGTTCCGAAGCGCGACTCGACGTGCCAGCGCCGAGCCAGCCACCCGTCGACCTGGTCGGTAGCTGCTGCAGCGCCGAAGACGATGGCGGCCGGCCAGCTTCGGCCATCGTCGGCGGTGGCGAGCAGCACCACGAACACCGGGATCGCGGCGAACCGCGCGACCGTGAGCGCGTTCGGGACCTGCTGAAGCCGGCCGGAGGCAACTCGTTCGGCCATCGCAAGAGGATAGTGCTCGGCGACTCGCGCCCCTTTCCGCCAGGCTCCTCCTCAGGCCGGGGCCACCATCCTCCACCCCGCTTTGAGCGTAACGAGGACTGGCGCGCGCGTGGGACACGTGAAGGAGGCGGAAGTGTGACGATGAAGAGGCCAATGGCCGCTCCAACTGCTCTTACGCTCCCGGGCTTCGTCAACGCGCACAGCCATGCCTTCCAGCGCGTGCTGCGTGGACGACAGACGGGCGGCGATTTCTGGGCGTGGCGCGAAACGATGCTCGCGGAGGCCGATCGGCAGACGCCGGAGCTCGTTCGCGCAACGTACACCGAGACCTACCGCGAAATGCGGGCAGCCGGCTATACGGCTGTGGGAGAGTTTCACTACCTCGGGCTCCCCGAGGCGCATGCCGCCGCTCAGGCGGCGGCGGAGGCAGGAATAGAGATTGTGCTCCTCCTGACGGCGTACGCTCGGGAGGGCCTCAACCGCTTTCGGCAGGATTCGCCGGTCGACTATTTACGCCAGGTCGACGAGCTTCGAGACGCCGGCGTTCGCGTCGGCTGCGCCCCCCACTCCGTGCGCGCGTGCCCCCCCGACTGGCTCAGCGCGATCGGCCGCTACGCCCACGAGAAAGAGCTGCCACTTCACGTGCACGCCAACGAGCAGCCACGAGAGATCGAGGAGTGCCTCGCCGAACATGGCGTCCGGCCGATCGAGCTCCTGAAGGCGACCGGCTGCCTCGGCCCCCGGACGACCGTCGTCCATGCGACGCACGCGAACGACTCCGAGCTCGCTTTGCTCGCTCAGTCCGGCTCCCGAGTGTGCATCTGCCCGACCACCGAGGCGAACCTCGGCGATGGTTTCGCCCCCCTGGCGCGGCTGCGGGAACGAGGGATCGGGATCTGCATCGGCTCCGACTCGAACGTGCGGCTCGATCCGCTCGAGGAGCTTCGCGAGCTGGAGACCTCCGCGCGGCGCCTCGACGGCCGGCGGGAGGTCTGCGACGCTGGCACGCTACTCTGCTTCGGCGCCGACGAGGGCGCCGCTGCACTCGGCCTCGAGTCATGGGGCGACGTGCAGATCGACCTTCATCACCGATCGCTACGAGGCGTCGCTCCGGCCGACGTCCTCGACGCACTCGTCTTCGGGTGCAGTGCGGACGTCTTCGTCGACGCCCCCTGAGTCAGCGAGCTCAGCGAATCCGTGCGCGCGTAGCCCCGGCAAGGAAGCCTGCCTTCGTCGCCTGGAAGATCATCAGCCCTCGTCGCTTCGGTCGCAGCCGGAAGACGACCTGGCCGCGCGCGTCTGTCGCGCGGTACCGCGTCTTCACTCCGAAGCCCAGTCCGCGCACCTTGGCTCCGAGGACGGGTCGGCCGCCGGCCGACACCGTGACGACCACCCTGCGTAGCCGCTTGGCCCTCAGAGCGCCGCGAACGCCGAGCCTGAGTCGCTGCCGCGCCTGGACGGGGCCGGTCGCGGTCTTCCGAAGGGCGAACGAGTGGGCGCGGGTGAAGTCGCCGATGTTCCGGTCGTCGTCGATCGCGGTCACCCGCCAGTAGAACGTGCCCCCCTGGGTGTACAGGTACTGCGTGAGCGGTGGCGCGTAGCTCGTGTTGTCGGTCGTTACGTCCTCCACGCTGGCGGCGAAGTCCTCGCGGTTCGAGACGATCACCCGATACTGCTTCGCACCCGGCTTCGGATCCCAGCTGAAGAGCAGGTGATCTGCGGACGCGTCGGTGGCGGCGCCGGTCGGCTCCCCCATCGTGCGCGTGAACTGCACGGTCTTCGACCAAGGACCTGCCGTGGTCTGAGTGGTGCCGGTCGGGAAGTTCGCTCGGGCGCGGAGCCCGACGACACCGGTGCCCGTCATCTTCACGAACGTCGCGGCTGCAGAGCGGAAGTCGTCGTACTCGAAGTGCTCTCCGTCCGCCTCGTCGACCGCAATACGGTACGAGACCGCTCCCTGCACGGGATCCCAGGACATCAGCGGAAACATGTCCCCTGCGGTCATGTCAAACCGCGGTGAAGGAGCGGGAAGCCGTCGTTGGAACGTGTCGACGGCGGACCAGCGGAGACCGATCAAATTCTCGTCGTCGGCGCGAACGCGCCAGTAGAGGAGGGTGTCGGCCGGATAGGAGGTCGAGGTCGTGTACGCCGTCGAGGCCGTCGAGACGCCTCCGGTCGAGGCGCCTTCGAGCAGTGTCCCAAAGCTGGGATCCTGCGAGACCTGAAGCCGGTACCGCCGAGTCGCCTCCGCGGCTGTCCATCGGAACGTCGGCTGGCCGGACACGTCGGAGCCGGGCGCGGGACTGGTCGGGGACGGCGGAGTCGAGAGCTTCTGAAAGCTTCGCGCCGCCGCGTCGAGTGGATTCCCGACGGCACCGTCGCCGCTCGCGCTCGTCGCCGGCAGCACGGCCCAGTAGTAGAGGGTCTCCTCGTCCGGGTAGCTCTTGGGGTTGTTCATCGTCCTGGGCGCGTACGCCGGAGCCTGCGTGAACGCGTAGTCGACGATGTTGCTGAACGACGGGTCCCTGGCCACCAGGACGAAGTAGCTCGCCTTCCCTGCGATCGGCTGCCAGGTGAAGACGGGCATCCGCGTCGTCGACGTGCCGGTCGTGGGCAGGACGTAGTCGGAAGCACCGAGATAGTTGGCGTTGCAAGACGGCGTGCATACAGCTCCGGCAGCATGGCCGCGCCAGGTGAACGACGCGCCCGTGCCGTCGTTCACGTACGTGTAGTCGCCGTACACCTCGGCGCCGCCCGTGTCCCGATCGGCGCGAGCGCGAACTCGTGCGCAGTACGACTTGTCCAGGACGAAGGCCCGATTTCCGTCGTTCGCGACCGGGTGGGCATCGGGGTAGGGCTTGTTGGCGCTCATACCTGTCCCGAGAGGCGTCCACGCCGCGGTGCTCGTCTTCAGGCGCCAGTGGTCGGGTCCCGCGTCCGACCAGTCGCAGATTCCGGACTCGTAGGGGAAGACGTCTACCTCGTAGCTGGAAGCGCCTGGAACGGGGCTCCAAGTCAGGATCGGAAGATTCGTCTGATAGCCCGGCGTCCCGGCCTCGAGATCGCTTCCCGGGTCTGCGAGGTTGTCGCGTAGGCGAACGTTCTTGACGCTCGGCGCGATGACCGGAGGCACTTTGTCGAACGTTTTCGTGAACGGGGTTCCCAGGTTCCAAATTCCGGCGTTGCCGAATGCATCGAGCGCCCGGACCCGCCAGTGGTAGGTGTTGTCGCGGAGCATCGACGTCGGCGAGTGCGACGTCGCCGTCGTCGAGCCCGCGCAGCAGACCTTGGATCCCGGCGAGAAGTCCGCGGTGGGGTTCACCTCGAGCTCGTATTTGGCCGCCCCGGGGACGGCGTTCCACGAGAAGAACGGATCGAACACCTCCGGCTCGCTCATGAGATCGCTGACCGCCGGTGCCGTAGTCGTCGGCCACGTCCACGTGAACGAGGCCACCGTCGATGGGACCCCGCGATGACCCTGCGCATCGAGCGGCGTCACGCCCCAGTAGTAGGTGCCGGGTGGCAGCAGGAGCGCTCGCGGCGCATACACGGTCCCCGACGTCTCGATGTTCTGCTGGCCGCCGACTGCCGATCCGAGCAGTGGATCGCTCGCGATCGTGACGAGGTACTGGGCTGCGTGCGAGACGGCGGACCAGCGCAGGACAAGCGGGCTGGTCGGGTGACTGACGACCGCACCGTGCGCCGGCGACTGCAAGGCGGGCGCGGCCGTCCAGGCCTTTCGGAGCGACCGTGGCGTAGTCCAGGGGGAAACGGAGCCATCTACGGTCGCCGCACGGACACGCCAGTAGTACGTCCCGTTCGGGACCGTCTTCTTGAGCGTGGCCCTGGTGTTTCGAGTGAAGAACTGATCCTCCCCGCGCCCGAGCACCGGGGAGTTGAACCCGACGTCGGCGGCGAGCTGGAACTCGTATCGCGCGGCGCCGGCAACGGCGCTCCAGGCGAACGACGGCAAGGCCTGCGCGGTTGCTCCGGCTGCCGGAGCAAGGGGCGTTGGCGTGGCGAGGGTCGCTGCCGGAGTGGGCGCGGCGGCGACGAGAAGAACTGCGGCGGCGGCGACCACGCCTGAGGCGACTCTGAGTTTGGCAGCCATGCTGGTTAGGCGAGCTCAGCGGCCGCAGAGCTGTCTCGGTCCCTTCTCCTTTCGTCGGGGGCCTACGAGGCCACCATCGGGGTGGACGGCGAAACCGCCAATCCCTCTCGCGAGGGGATCGGCTTTTCGATCACCACCGCTTCGACGTTGTGGAGCCCGGGAGGGGCTCTACTTCACACGGGTCGAGGCTCGGCGCCCAGCTGTTGGAACATGTCCAAGTGGTTCGTTTCGTGCCAGTGCACCGTGGCGCGGCCGGCCTCGAACTCGAAGATGTCGATCCCGCTGAGCTCGAACGTCTCTCCACTCGCGGGCACCGTCTTGAAATCACCGGTGTGAGTGGCGCGGTAGATAACGCGGCTCACGACCACGCCTCCGCATACGAACAGCTTGTCAACCTCGACCCCGAAGTCGGAGAAGTGCCCCAACCACGCTTCAGCATTTTCGGCAAACTTTTCGACAGAGGTCTCCTCGCCGTTCAATCGGAAAATCGGGGCGTAAAACTCGCCGACCGCCGCGACGTTGCCCTGGCTCCAGACCTCGTCCCAATAGCGCCGAACGCTGCGCTCGCTTGATGATTCCGCCATAGCCGCCGAGGCCGTCTCAGTCGGGGCGCCGAGATTTGAACTCGGGACCTCTAGTCCCCCAGACTGATTCCGCGCTTGGTCGCGGGATGGTACCGGGTGGCGGGAAGTGGCAGGCGTGCAGGGATTTCTTGCAGGTGTTTAGCTGCTACAGCGCTTTCTGCCACGGGCCCGTTTTCGGGCGTTTGGGCGCGTTATGGGCGCGTGTTCCTGTTGCTCGAGCTCGCGACGTAGCTCGGCGAGCCGGCGGCTAACCCATCCCGTCGTCTCGCCTACCTCGTCGGCGACCTCGCGCGTCGAGACTCCTGAGCTGATCGGCCAGGCGATGTTCACCATCGTCCACGCTGCCGCCGCCGAGAGCCGCTCCCAGGAGATCATGCTCGGAATCGTCGGCGTCGAACGAGACGAACTCGGTGGGCTTGCGCTCGTAGCTTCCGTCCGAGAACTGCGACTTTGTCCTGCCGAACTCCTTGCGGAGCCAGTCGATACAGCGTCGCTCGAGCGTGGACCGGAGCCACTGGGAGAAGGGGTAGCCGCGTGGCTGGAAGCGTTCGGAGAGCTCCCAGGTGACCTCGACGAGGTAGACGATGAGTGCTTCCCGCTCGTGGTAGTCGAGCCAGTCGAGCCGCCGCTTCTCGACGACTCGGGCACAGAAGGCTTCAACGTCGTCTATCCCGAGGAGGGAGAACTTGCTCCCCAAAAAGCGGCATCTACCAGCACTTTGCCGATTGTGCGTGACGGTGCGTTCGTTTCCCCCTCTGTAGCCGAAACACAAGGTATGAGGATGTCCACGCTTACCCCCGACCGGCAACTGCTGACCGTCCGCGAGGCGGCTGCCCGGCTTGCGATCAGCGAGAAGTCCGTCCGCCGCCGGATCAAGGACGGCACGATCCTGGCGGTCCGTCTCGGCGGCCCGGGCTCGGCGCTACGCGTCCCCGCCGACGAGCTGGAACGCTGGCTTTACGGCCCGGAGGGCTCGTGAGCCCCCGCGTCGAGACCCGAACCAAGGCCCTCTCGAGCTACGCCGAGTCCGCTCCAAGTCCGGGAACGACATGTTCTCCACCAAATTCGTCGACCGGGATCTCGTGCTCTGGAAATACCTGACCGCGAGCCCGATGTTCGAGCCCCGGCACGGCGAGGACGAGCTCGGCAGCTACCTGTTCGACGAGCGCGAACAGCGCGTGCTCTCAAAGGCCACGACGGCCGCCGGCGGCTTCCTCGTCTCCTCCGACTTCGACGATCAGATCACGAGCGCTCGCCGGGCCCGCAACGTGATCGCCGAACTCGCCCGCACGATCGAGACGACGCACGGCCGGGCGCTGCCACTGCCGACCACGACGGCGCACGGGAGCACCACCTGGACGGCCGAGAACGCCGCCGTCACCGCGAGCGACGAGACCTTCGCGCAGGTGAGCCTGAACGCCTACAAGTCCTCCACGAAGACGATCGCCTCGCAGGAGCTCGTCACCGACGCCGAGTTCCCGCTCGATCAGTACCTCGGCGAGGAGCTCGGCCAGCGGACGGCGCTCCTCGAGGAGACCGCCTTCGCCGTCGGCGACGGGACCGGCAAGCCGCTCGGGATCACGACGGCCGGGAACGGTGTCGCGACCGTCACCGCCGCCACGGGCTCTGCGACCGGGTTCAAGCTCGCCGACGTCCGCTCCGTCTGGGCTGCGCTCCCCGACTCCTACAAGCCGGACGCGTCCTGGCTGATGTCGCCCTCGGCGCTCGCCTCGCTCGCGAACCTGACCGACACAGCCGGTGCGCTCGTCCTTCCGAGCCTGCACGCGGGCACCCCGACTCTCTACGGCGCCCCTGTCTACTCCGCCCCGGAGCTGCCGGCCGCTGCCGCCAACGCCCGCTCGGTCGTCGTCGGAGACGTCTCTCTCGGCTATGCGGTCCGGCGCGTGAAGGGGCTCGGGATCAAGCGGCAAGAGGAGCTTCACTCCGACAACGACCAGGTCGGCTACCTGCTCTTCAGCCGCGTCGACGGCCGGGTCGTGCTCGCCGACGCGCTCCGGATCCTCGTCCACTCCGCCACCTAATGCTCGCCCGGCTGCGCCGCTGGCTGCGGCCGCCGCCGCCGCCGAAGCGGAAGCACCCGACACCGGAGATGGCCTACGACTCGCTCGCCGAAGGGCGCTGCCTCTACCACGGGTTGACGAAGTGCAGCGGCCCGCCGCGGCTCGAGGGTCTCCGCGACAACCTCGACGACCACGACATCCTCGTCTGCAAAGCCCACTACGGCGCCCTACGCCGCATCGACGGCCAGCGTCTCGACCAGCTCGAGCGCTACCTGATGGAGGCGTTCGCGGCCAAGAACCTTCCTCGCGCGATGAGCGAGTGGTAGCCGTGAGACCCGCTTTTTTTACAGTCCCCACCCCACACGTCCCCCTACCTTTTCGCGAAACAAACAGCGAAACAGCTCAACCATGCGGGAACTGAGCTACTCGACCGACCTTCACGGACGAAGGGCGTAATACGGTGCGAGACGTAGTTCCGATCCGCCTCGGCGCCCGCGAGCGGGAGCAGATTGCGAAGACGGCCGCTCGACGGGAGCTGGCGTTGAGCTCGTTCATCCGTCAGGCGGCTCTACAGGCTTCGGCGGTAGTGTCGGGCAAGGCCAGCGTGGTCCGACCGGCCCGCGCAGGAGCGCAGGGTGGCGCACCTGCGACGAGCTCCCGTCAGGAACCCGTCTCGCGGCTCGTCGTCATCGACCCGGCGCCGGCTGGTCACTGGGTCGAAGGGGAGTTCGTTAGCCGCTAGATGCGCTCGACGACTTCGCCGATCTCGACGCTGTCGATCGTTAGGCCTGGCGGCGGGTTCGCTTTGAGCTGCTCGACCGCCGCGCGCGCAGCCTCTTCGGTTTCGAACGTGAGCATGGAAGTACCGCTGTTCTCGCCAAGCCTGACCCACTGCGCGCCGATGAAGCCCGGTGCTTGCTTGATGCGCGGGATGCCCTGCTCCCTCAAGAACGTCGTGGCCTGCTCGAAATCGTGAAGCGTGCTCCTCACAACGATCGCGTGCATAGGTGCCTCCGTTGTCGTCTGCGACGTCCGGCCGACCCTATCCCACGTGGCAAGCGCCACCAAGAGGGGTCGTGGCTCTAATCACCCCTGCCTCAACTGCGGCCGACGCACCGAACGCTCACGCTGCCCCACCTGCACCCGCCGGGCACGACGACTGGCAGGCTCGGCGGAAGATGCCGAACGGTGGAAGTGGGGCGAGCTCCGCGCCCGCGTCCACGAACGCGACGAAGTCAAGCCGGTTTCTTCCCAATGCTCGTCACGCACCCCCTTCCACCGTGCTGCGCAAAAACGCCGAAGCCTCGTTCCCGGCGAGAGCACGCTCGCCCACCGCGATGTCCTCCTCTTCGGCGAGCGTAGGTGCGAAAGCATGACCAGGTCTTGCATGACCAGGTCTTGGCTCGGCGTGCACCGATGATTGGGCACCCGAACGCTTCATCGAGGAGGAACGTACGGCCGGGCAATTCTCAGTCGCCGTGTCGTGCGGTGCGGGCGACGGCGCGCCAGTGTGCGTCCTCGGCAGGGCCCTGCTCCGCGGCGACCGCCAGGGCCTCGCGCTCGGGGAGGGTGAGCTCGCGGACGAGGCAGAACTCGTTTCCGAACGGGTCCTGCATCACCGCCCAGTCAATCATCGGCCGAGCGCCTTCGTATGCGTGCGGCACGGGGTACACCGTGGGCGGATATTTCAACCGGCCGCCGATCGCTTCGATCTGCGCGGTCGCGGCGTCGACGTCTTCGACAGTGATGTCGATGTGCGCGCGGTTCGCCCCTGGATCGAGCCGCCGTGCCGCGTCG
Source organism: Actinomycetota bacterium (assembly GCA_013695385.1). Classification (GTDB taxonomy): domain Bacteria; phylum Actinomycetota; class Thermoleophilia; order Gaiellales; family Gaiellaceae; genus JACDAN01. Next base: position 22,536 of record JACDAN010000059.1, read on the forward strand.
ACCGCGCCAAGGTCCGACGTCTTCGCGGTTGAGACGCGGTGAAGGATGATCTCGTGCTTCCAGGTCTTCTCGTCCTCGTAGCCGAGATAGGCGTGATTGGTCCAGTCGGACGAAGATCGGATCTGTGGAATTCCCGTCACCTCAGACCAAAACGCTACGCCGACCTCGAGGTCTTCGACGTCGATCACGAAGCAGCGCAGCGTCCCGATCGCCAAAGCACATCGTATTCTGCCCGATCGCCGGAGAATCCCGAGTAGTCAGGGGACATTCCCGAACGCTGGCGCAGGGGGCGGTCTTGTTGCCCGGCAGCAGCCCGGGTCACCGCGGCAGCGAATTCGGGCCGGTGGCGGTGACCAGCCGCTGCGGCACCCAGTCGTCGACGTGGCTGAAGCCGTCGAAGCGCGCTCCCTCGAGGATGACGCCGTCGTACAAGGAGCGGCGATAGAACTTCACGTGGGTGAAGTCCTCGAACAGGACGTAGCACGGCTCGACGGAGGGACTCTGGAACTGCTGGCCAGTTAGCGCGGCCCGATGCACTCGTGAGAAGTCGTCGATGTCCTCACCGACCACGACGCCGAGGTGCTCGAGACCCATCCGGTAGACGCGCTGGTGAACAGGCGGGATGAGCTCGATGAGCGAGACCGGAGTCCCGTCGAGGACATCGAGCGGCTCGGAGAGCACGATCAGGGAGATCGGACGCCCGTTCCAGACGTTCTCGAGGTTCGCCCTCGCATGGCGCTCAAGAAGCGTCCGCTGGTGGACGTACAGGTCCCAATCAGCGACGCGGACGGCGAGGTGGCTGAGCGGGTAGGGTGCGATGTCGATGCCGCGGGCAACAAGACGGTCGCGCTGCATCGCCGCGAAGGCTCGATAGTCCCCGATGATCTCGGCGATCGGATCAGACGTCGCCACGTGGCATCCTCCGCCATCGTACGACAGCACGGCCGGACACAAGTCCCTGGGCGACTCTTGGGGCATGCTTGCGCTCGTGCTCCGTCGGCGCCTGACGATCCCTTCCGGTTCCGAGCCGGCCTGACGTGCGGATCTACGTCGCAGGCGCTCTCTTCTCCGAGGCCGAGCGGGCGTGGCTCGACGGACTTGCAGCGAGGCTTCGCGGCGAGGGGTTCGAGTGCTTCGTGCCGCACGAGCAGTTCGGCGAGCTGACGGAGCTCACGCCCGCCGAGGTGTACCGCGGCGACGCCGAGGGCGTGCGCTCCGCGAACGTGCTGCTCGCCTGGCTCGACGGGCCGAGCATCGACGACGGCACGGCCTGCGAGATCGGGATGTTCGCCGAGCTCGTCGAACGCGACGAGAGGCGGTACCGCGGCATCGTCGGCCTCGTCACGGACCTGCGCCTCGAGCGACGGAGGGGAAACGCGGCCGGCGACGGGATGAACCTCTTCGTCGCCGGGGCGATCGAGGCCTGCGGACGCATCTGCTGGTCGGTCGACGAGGCGGTCGAGGCGCTGCGGGAGCTCGAGTCGCAGCCCCGCTGACTGCGATCATGCGGCCGGATGGACCACGTACGGACCGACAAGTGGCTCTGGGCGGCGCGGTTCTTCAAGACCCGGAGCGCAGCCACGGAGGCGGTGCTCGGAGGTCGCGTGCAGCTGAACGGGACACGCGTGAAGCCCGCAAGGGAGGTGCGCGTCGCAGACACGCTCGAGATCCGCCGCGGTCTCACGCAGTGGACGGTCGTGGTTGCCGGCCTCGCCGAGAGGCGGGGCTTGGCCGAGGTCGCCGCGGGCCTGTACGACGAGACGCCCGAATCGGTCGCCGCGCGGGAGCAACGCGCCCTCGAGCGGCGGCTCGCCCGTCCTCTCGGAGCGGATCTCGGCGGCCGGCCAATCCGAGCTTGGCGTTACGGTGAACGATCATCCGGGTCCCTCCTTGGGGCGTGAGTCGTGGCAGACCCACAGCCTCGAAGGAGGCCCGGATGTCCTCTCAGCCGTTCACAACGTGTGTAGGCGTGTCAGCTAGGCGGTTTGGAGCGGTGCGGCGGCGTCGAGAACGTTGTCGCACCGCTCTTTTCCAGGCAGCCCTCCTCCTCAGACCCGCAAACGTTCGTCCGATGACCGCAGCCGGCGCAGTTGCGCCAGCGGTAGATGCGGCGGTGGCAGAGCAGCTCTGCGGTGCGGCGGCGGCTTCCACTGTTGCCGCACCGCTCACACTTCGCGGGGATCGTCCACGTAGGACCGCCGACCGCCTGAGCGGCTAAGGTGATCTCGAAGGCGCCGTAGTCACGTACTGCGCTTGACGGGCCGTCTTTCGGGGCGGCCCGTTCTCTTCCGTCCTCCGGGATGGGCAGACTAGGGGATGTGACTACGGATTGTCCCCTTGCCTCCTGAACCACTTAAGCATCCGTGGGCGAAGCATCGCCTGCGGCATCGCTTTTCGTTCTCGGCGCCTTTCGGCAAAACGGTAGAGCCATTCATTCGCGAATGGGCGGGCCCTTTGCGCCTTGGCCGGCCACCTGGTGCAACTGCATCCCACGACCAACTCTGGCAACAGGGGCTCGAGCGGAAACTCGTCGAGCTCGAAGACAAGTACGAACGGGATCGCAACCTGGGACTCAACGGCCACCGTCCAAGTGAATGGGAGGCCGCAATCTCGTTCGCCTACGACGTCGTCGACGACTTACCGGAGCACTACCGGCTACCGGATGGCTCGCTCAACCCGACGTTCGAGCGGCCCGCCGCCGATCTCATCTCTACGGCGGTAAAACGCCTGCAAATCGCGCAGACAAAACTCGGCCGAAGCGGCGGGATGTTCAGGCGTTCGCGTCCTGGGCCGCCGCCGGCGTCTCCCTGTTCGCGCTCGCACGGAGATGGGGACGAGCACGGGACAGATCGACCGCACCTATGGGCACCTGCTCCCCGATGCCGTCGACTACGAGCGCACCCTGCTCGACGCTTTCGATGCCCGCCAGGAGCAGCAGGCGGCGGAAAACTAGGTCGTTCTGCCGCCTATCTGCCGTTGCAATTCCGCAGCTCGTTGCGGATTCCCTACCGAAGAGGCCCTTTAGCAGGGCCTTTTCTCATCGGGGCGCCGAGATTTGAACTCGGGACCTCTAGTCCCCCAGACTGATTCGGCGCCGGGGCGTGGAGTGGCGAGGGGTGGCGTCAAGTGGCGTTTCTCCCTGCAAATGAGGGGGCGGGGCTGATCCTAACCCGCTTTCCTCCACGGCCTCGTTTTCGGGCGTTTGGGCAACGAATGGGCAACCGCAGCGGGCGCACGTCGACGGCACCGACCAGATGGCCGTGAACGTCGCAGCGCCGGGCGGCTGAGCCGCTTTTTCTACCGGAAGTTTCTACCGAACTCGAGAAAGCTGTCGGTGAAGTTCAGGACGAAGAAAATGACGGCGTAACGTAGACCTTCGTTGGGCCGACTGACGGGGCGGCCCCGAACGAAGGCAACGCCTTACTTGCCAGGCGGGCAGTGCGGGTTGTTGTTACCGGTCGCGCCGCGACACTGCTTGTCGCCCGGACCCGGCGCGGCCGACACCGTTGGCGCGGAGATAGCCAACGCCAGGACGGCGAACAGCCCAACAACGAGCCTCTTCGGCTTGCTCATGCGTCACCTCCTTTCCCGTTCCGCAGTTACGCACGGGAGTTACCGCACCGAAGGAATATACGACGTTTTCCACAGACAGGGAAGACCTTGGCATTCAGCAGCCGGCGCTACGCTGGAGTCGCCGTTCGGTCCCAGCCGGGAGACGGAAGGGAGACCGAATGGCATTCATCTACAGGCTCGAGTCCGGCGGGCCGGTGATAGCTCGAGCGTCGAGCCGTAAACGCGGGGCTAGGAGGGTTTGGCGAAACGTTGTAGGGCAGTAGCCATGCGGCCTCCCGGCTGTCGGTTGTAGGGCGGTACCCCGTGATCAGTGGGGTCTTACCCCACCTATCGTCCGAGGCGAGCTAGAGCCTCGCGGTACACCTGCTCCGAAGCTCGTGGCCCGACGATTACAACGTCCACTCCCTTGGCCTGGCCGCTCTCGTCAAGGGAGAGTTTGTAAACGATCCGGTAGCGCGGCGGGATGTCATCGTGCTCATCGAAGTAGATCTTTCGGCAATCGGATAGATCACCGAGCTTTGGGTGATCGGCCAGTGGAAGCCCGAGCCAAGGATGGTCTCTCAGGCGGAGGAGATATCGCGCCGCCTCCAACCTCAGATCATGTGTAGGGAGGTTCTGAAAGTCGCCGGGGATTTCAGGGCGGACGGTGACCGAGACGGCCACTCAACCAGCGGAACCCTCAGCGTCGTAGCCCTGCGAGGCCAGGAACTCGTCAAGCGGTATGCGAACTCCCGTGTCCTGGGAGTCTCGAAGCCGCACTTCGGCCGCAATCTGAAGATCGTCAATGAGGCTGCCGTAGGACACTCGG
>JACDAN010000064.1 GCA_013695385.1 Actinomycetota bacterium
TGTAAGAGCCGCGCCGACCGAGCGGCGCGCGGAGGACGACCATTGCCGGGACTCGGGCGTCGGCGCCGATGAGGCCGGCGATGCCGACCATCGCGTTCCCGATCAGTCCTCCGAGGAGGACGGCGAGCAGGGCGTCCCGCAGCGAGAGCGCGGGCACGAGCAGCGCTCCGATCACCAGCACGAGGAGCGAGACGCCCAGGTTCCCCCACAGCATCGTCTGGTCGACGAGCCCGAGCGTCCGCAGACGCTCTGGGACGGGCTCGATTCCCCAGGAGGGAGTTCGGTCTTCCATCACGCGATCCGGGGGCGGGCTGCGAGCGTGGACGCCAGCCGCGCACCCCAGTAGACGACGAGACCGAGACCGAGCGCGAGTGCGAGGTGCACCTCGAAGCCGACGATCCCGACCCCGAGCGCAAGGGCCCATGCGGGCAGGCTGTCGAGGTCACGGAGTAGCCCGATGTGAAGGAGGCCTGCAGTCGCGAGGAGGCCGGCAAGGATGGGCAGCGGGAAGGCGGCCAGGAGCGCGGCGAGACCCGCTCCGAACCCGACGGCGAGCACTATCAGCGTGAGGCCCATGACGAGGGGTGCCCCGGCCGTGCGCGCGCCGAATGCGACATGGGCGGTGAGTCCGCCGGCGCCGTGGCAGACCGGCATCCCGCCGATTGCGCCCGCGAGCAGATTGGCCGATCCGAAGCTCGTCGCGAGACGGCCCGGCGTCACAGCTTTCGCCTTCTCTCCGAAATACACGCGAGCCGCGTCGGAGGTCGCCAGGCACGAGTTGGCGAACGAGAGCGGCAGCTGTGGGAGGACGAGCACCGTGAAGGCCGTGGCGAGTGTCGCCGGATCGAGTGAGGGGAGAGAGAGCCCTGAGGGCCCGAGTTGCGCGCTCGATGCGCCGAGCCACACCATCACCCCGGCCCCGCTTGCCACCAGCGCGAGCGAGACCGGATACCGCCTGAGCGTGAGGGCCGCACCGACGGCGAGCACGGCGAGCGTCAGCGCCCATGCCGGGGGCAGTGCGTGCTCCGCAAAAGATTCGGGTGGATCGAGGACGAGCCCCCAGGCGATGTTCAGAAACAGGAGGCCGACCGTTAACTGCACACCCCGGATCAGCGCCTTGGGAAAGGCACGAGCAGCGAAGTCGAGCAGGCGGAGCCGACCGAGGATCACGAAGACGACGCCCATGAGCAGCGCTCCGGCGGCGATCTCGTCGGAGCCGAGACCCTTGGCGATCGCGATCGCCCCGAATGCCTTCAGCGGCTGAACCGGGATCGGAAGCCCGTAGCGAAATGCCGCAGCGAGGTAGAGCAGCCCGGCAGGCAGCAGAACGGCCGTCGCAGACAGGCCGTTGGAGACGATCAGGGCGACCGCGATCGGAACGAGGACGCCGACGTCGGCCACTGCCCCCGCTAGTTCCCGCCGATCGAACCGCACCGGCGACGATTCAATCAGAGGCGCGGTTGGAGCTCGTCCGTCCAGAACCGGAGGAACCCGTCCTGATCCCGGCCGATCTGGTGGAAGTAGATGTGCGTGTAGCCCGCCTTCTCGTACTCGCGGAGATCTTCGAGCCAGCGATCCGGGTCCGGACCGCAGGGGAGGGACTCCTTGAGATCGTCGGGCGTCACGTCCTCGGTCGCCTGCTCGAAGTGGAGGGGAAGGGGGAGCTCGTAGTTGAGGTCGCCGCCGAGCGCGGCGGTCGGCCAGATCTCGCATGCTGTCTTCGCGGCCTCCTCCTCGGAGGCGGCCCAGCAGCCCGTGATCTGTCCGTACTTCGGCTTGCCCTTCCCGCCCGCCGACTCGAAGGTCTCGATCGGCTTCGGGTCGGCCGCGGTGTTGATGAAGGCGTCCGCCATCCGGCCGGCAAGCTCCGAGGCCTTCGGCTTCGCAGCTGCGATCGCTATGGCGGGGGGTCTGTCGGGAAGCGTGTAGAGGCGAGCCTGCTCGACGTCGAAGAACTCTCCGCGGTGTGTCCGGTAGCCGCCCTCCCACATGAGCCGGATGACCTCGATCGCCTCCTCGAGCATCGCGAGGCGCTCGTCCGGCGCCGGCCAGCCTTCGCCAACAATGTGCTCGTTGAGGTTCTCGCCCGTCCCGAGCCCGAGGGTGAAACGGCCGGGCATCATGCACTCGGCCGTCGCGGCCGCCTGGGCGATGATCACCGGGTGAATGCGGATCGTGGGGCAGGTCACGCCGGTGCCGAGCCGGAGCCTCTCCGTCGCCTGCGCGATCCCTCCGATCACGCTCCACACGAACGGGCTGTGTCCCTGCGCGTCCGTCCAGGGGTGGAAGTGATCCGAGATCATGGCGAACTCGAACCCCGTCTCCTCCGCCTTCTGGGCGAGGCTTACGAGGTCGTTGGGAGCGTTCTCCTCGGACGAGAGGGCGAGGCCGAACTCAGTCATCAGAAGTTCGCGTCCCTCAAGCCGGTCGCGATCAAACCTAGAACCAGGATCGCGACGGCGAGGCGATACACCACGAACGGCGCGTACGTGTGCCTTCGGACGAAGCGAAGGAGGCCGATGATGGCGAGGAGGCCGCTCGCCGCCGCCGCCAGCACGCCTACGAAGAAGGGGCCTTGCCAGCCCGCCGGAAGGTCACCCAGGAGAACGTCGGTGGTGCCTTTCCAGACGATGGCACCCAGCGTCGTCGGAATCAGCAGGAGGAACGACAGGCGCGCAGCGGCGTCCCGGTCGAGGCCGAGGAAGCGGCCCGCGGAGATCGTGATGCCGGAGCGGGAGACGCCCGGGGCCAGCGCGAGGCTCTGGGCGACGCCG
>JACDAN010000065.1 GCA_013695385.1 Actinomycetota bacterium
CTTCCGGCCGGAGAGCTCGTCGAGCTCGCCCATCCGGCGCTCCGCCGGCTCGCCGACGAGAGCGGGGAGACGATCAACCTCGCGGTGCCCACGCAGCTCGGAGTCGCGCACCTGGCCCAGCGCGACAGCCGGCACTTCGTCGGCGTCGCCAACTGGGTCGGCCGACACGTCCCCCTGCACTGCACCGCGAACGGCAAGGTCTTCCTCGCCTACGGCGCGGCGGCCGTCCCCGAGCGGCTCGAGACGCGGACGCGGCGCACGATCGTCGGCCCGGCCGAGCTGGAGGCGGTGCTCGAGCGGGTCCGCGCGCGCGGCTACGCCACCGCCGTCGACGAGCTCGAGCTGGGACTCTCGGCGGTGGCGGCGCCGGTGCGCGGCGCGGGAGGCGAGGTCGTCGCGGCGCTCAGCATCTCGGGCCCCACGATCCGCTTGACCGGCCGTCGCATCGATCAGCTCACACCCCTGCTCCTCGAGCAGGCGCGCGGCCTGTCGGCCCGGCTCGGCCACGAAAACGAGACCGCGCGAGGAGCGGCATGACACCACGACCAGGAGGTAGCCCGCCGTGACGCAGATCGTCGAGCACCCGGAAGTCCTGCTCTACACACGAATCCGGAAGTCGCCGTACTTCTACGCCTCCCGGCGTCACGGCGTGAAGGTCTACAGCTTCTACAACCACATGTATCACCCGCGCCATTACGGCGACCCGGTGGAGGAGTACTGGCAGCTCCTGAACGGTGTCACGCTCTGGGACGTAGGGGTGGAGCGGCAGGTGGAGATCACCGGCCCGGACGCCTTCACGCTCGCGAACATGCTCGTTCCACGCGACCTGAACAAGTGCGCCGTCGGGCAGTGCAAGTACGTCTTCATCACCGCTCCGGACGGCGGAATCATCAACGACCCGGTCCTGCTGCGACTGGGCGAGAACCACTTCTGGATCTCGGTCGCGGACAGCGACGTGCTGCTGTGGGCGATGGGGGTCGCCTACAACTCCGGGCTCGACGTGAAGATCGGCGAGCCCGACGTCGGGCCGCTCCAGATCCAGGGCCCGAAGTCCAGGGAGGTGCTCGTTGACCTCTTCGGCGAGAGCGCCCTCGAGATTCCGTACTACTACCTGCGCGACTACCGGCTCGACGGGCTCGACGTGATCGTCTCGCGGACCGGCTACACGGCGGAGCTGGGCTTCGAGATCTACCTGAGGGATGCCAGCCGTCACGCCGAGAAGCTCTGGAACGTCGTTCTCGAGGCCGGCAAGCCGCACGGCCTCACGGTGATCGGGCCGTGCCACATCAAGCGGATCGAGGCGGGGATTCTCGCTCACGGCGCGGACATGTGGTACGACACGAACCCCTACGAGGTCGAGATGGGCTACGAGTGGATGGTCGACCTCGAGCAGGAGGCCGACTTCGTCGGCAAGGAGGCGCTGCGGCGCATCAAGGCGGAGGGGGTCAGGCGGAAGCTCGTCGGCGTCGAGATCGGCGGCGAGCGCCTCGGCTCCTACATCGACAGCTCGATGATCGACTTCTTCCCCGTGTACTCGAACGGGGACCGGATCGGCAACGTGACCTCCGCGTGCCACTCGCCGCGGCTCGAGAAGAACATCGGCTACGCGATGGTCCCGATCGAGTTCGCCGAGCTCGGCACGGAGCTGGAGGTCGAGACGCCGAGCGAGAGGGCCTCGGCCGTCGTCGTCAGCAGGCCCTTCATCGATCCCGAGAAGGAGGTTCCGAAGCAGGACCTGACGGCCGCGGGCGCCAAGAGCCACTAGTGCCGGGCGGGCTGGTCGAGCTCCTGAGGCGGCCCCGCTACGAGGTCTTCCCGCTGCCGGGGATCGAGGACGAGCTCGCCGAGCACGTCCCGACCGACGTCAAGGTGACGGTGACGTCCTCGCCCAAGCGGGGCCTCGAGGCGACGCTCCGGCTGAGCGCGGACGTGGCGCGCCGCGGCTTCGACGTCGTCCCGCATGTCGCGGCGCGCCTGGTAGCGGGCGAGGCCCACTTGAGGGAGATCTTCGACACGCTGCGCGAGATCGGCGTCCGCGAAATCTTCGTCATCGCCGGCGACGCCGAGGAGCCGGCGGGGACGTTCGCGGGCGCGGCCGACCTGCTCGCCGCGATGGACGAGTTGGGACACCCGTTCGACGACATCGGCATCTCGGGCTACCCGGAGAGCCATCCCTTCATCCGCGACGAGGCGACGATCCAGGCGATGTTCGACAAGGCCCCGTTCGCCAGCTACATCGTCAGCCAGCTCTGTCTCGATCCGGGCGTCATCGCGTGGTGGATCGACGCCGTGCGCGAGCGCGGCGTCGACCTGCCGATCCATGTCGGGATCCCGGGCGTCACGCCGAGGAGGAAGCTCCTGCGGATCGCGACGAGGATCGGCGTCGGCGAGTCGGTGCGCTTCGTCAGGACGCAGGGCAACGTCATCGCACGCCTGCTCCTCGGCGGGAGCGTCGGCCCCCACTATCTCCTCGACGGGCTGGCCCCCCAGGTGGGGAGGATCGCCGGCTTCCACGTCTACACCTTCAACGAGCTCGGCGAGACCGAACGGTGGCGGCAGGCGATGCTCGAGCGGCTCGCCGATTCCGCGACCGCATAGTTACGGTTCGCGCCCTCGCAGATCGCCTACGAGGCGGCCCGACCGGACGGGCGCACGAGCTGCGGACCGAGCTCGCCTCCTAGGTCAGCCCGAAGACGACCGTCTTCGGCTCGGTGAAGGCCTCCATCACGTGTCGCCCGCCCACGCGCCCGACTCCCGAGCTCTTGCCGGCGCGACCGCCGAACGGGAGGTGGCTCTCCCAGTAGTTCGTCGACTCGTTGACGTTCACCCAACCGGCATCCACGGCCTCTGCGAAACGGAGACCACGAGCGAGGTCGCGCGTCCAGACCGCGCAGAGAAGCCCGTACGGCGAGCCGTTCGCGATCTGCAGCGCCTCCTCGTCTCCGCTGATCGTCGTGACCGGGACGACCGGGCCGAACGTCTCCTCGCGCGCGACGTCCATCTCCTCGGTGACGTGATCGAGCACGGTCGCCTCCCAGTAGAGCTGCGTCGGGAAGCCCGTGGCCCGCGCGCCGCCGCTCACGACCGTGGCGCCGCGATCCAGCGCGTCGGAGACGTGGCTGTCCATCTTCGCGGCCGTCGCCTCGTTGTTGAGCGGGCCCATCGTCGTCTCCCGGGCGAACGGATCGCCGAGCCGGATCTCGCGCGCGACCGCCGCGGCGAGCGCCTCGACAAACTCGTCGTGGACCGCCTCGTGAACGAGGAAGCGCTCGCCGGCGGTGCAGCTCTGTCCGGCGCAGAGGAATGCGGCGGCGAGGCTCGCCTCCGCCGCGGCC
>JACDAN010000079.1 GCA_013695385.1 Actinomycetota bacterium
CGTCCCGGCTATGCGGCTCGTGGCCGCGTACGACCCCGCGACGCCGCTAGCGGAGGAGGTGACGAGCCGCTTCGGGGGAAGGACAGCCCGAAGCGCGGACGAGCTTATCGAGGGCCGCGACGTCGACGTGGTCTTCGTCGCGACGCCGCACCACCTGCACGCGCAACTCGCCGTGCAGGCAGCCCGGGCGGGGCGGCACGTGCTTGTCGAGAAGCCGCTCGCCGTCGATCTTGAGCAGGCACTGACGGTGGCGGACGCCGCCGATAGGTACGGCGTTGCGGTGTCTATCTGCCTCCCGTACCGCTACGCGCCGCACGTCGTCGAGGCGCGCAGACTCATCCGCGACGGGGCTCTCGGCACGTTCGCCGCCGCGTCCCTGGTCTACCTCGTCGACAAGCCGCCTTCCTACTGGTCGTCGGGCTACTCGGGTCGGGCGGTGTCGGACTGGAGGGGATCCCGCGAGAAGGCAGGCGGCGGCGTTCTCCTGATGAACCTATCTCACTACCTTGACGCCCTCCGCTACCTCGTCGACGTCGAGGTCGAAAGCGTCTCGGCGCACGTCTCCTCCGTCGACCAGGTACCCCGGATCGACGTCGAGGACTCGGTTGCTCTCACCCTTCGCTACGAGAACGGCGCCATTGCGGCCGTGATGGGCTCCGCGGCATGCCGCGGAGCCTCGCGTCTCGAGCTCGCGATTTGGGGCGAGGTCGGCCACATCTCAGTCGAGTCGCCGTCCAAGGCGTATAGCCTCCGCGCGAGCGGAGACGTGATGGCCGGGCGCTGGCGGTTTCTACCCACGCGCTCCGGCGTAACGGATCAACGAGAAAGGATGGCGTTCCTGGATGACTTCGCTGCCGCCGTTCGGGACAGGCGGCAACCGGATGTTTCCGTCTCGGACGGTATCGCCGTGCAAGCCCTCATCGAAGCCGCGTACCGGTCGAGCCATGAACGACGTCCCGCATCGCCCGACGACATCCTGCGTGAAGCCGAAGTCCGCGCCGGTCGCCGTGGGCCAGCATAGGTCCGTCGGAGCTCACGTGCTGAAGTCGAAGCGATGATGCGCGACGGCGGACGCGCGCCGCCGCTCCTTCCCGGGCTTCCGGATGATGATCGCGAGCTGTCGCCCTTCACCGGGTGGACGAAAGCTCATTGGGAGGGTTCGGCCGATGCGCTCCTCGCGGGTGCCCGGCGCTACGCGAGCGCGAAACACGCGTCCCTCAACCTGCCCGGTGGCCGACTAAGCCGCGAAGGTTCCGCGATGAATGGTCTTGAGGGGTTCGCCCGCACCTTCCTCCTCGCGGCCTTCCGTCTGCGGTCCGGCGGAGGCCGCGCACCGGGCGACCTCGTCGACGGCTACGCTGAGGGTCTCCTCGCGGGGACGGATCCGGGAGGCGGCGAAGCGTGGCCGCGGATCGCGTCGCACTCGCAGGCCGCGGTGGAGGCGGCCTCGATCGCGATTGCTCTATACGAGACGAGGCCCTGGCTTTGGAATCGCCTGACCGACCGCGAGCGCGAACGGGTTGGCACATGGCTCGCCGCAGTTAACGGGAAGACGTTCGCGTTCAACAACTGGCTGCTCTTTCCCGTGGTCGTCAACGCCTTCCTCAAGGCGGTGGGGGGCGAGTTCTCGCAGCGCGAGATCGAGCGAAACCTGGACACCGTCGACAGCTTCTATCGCCGGGACGGCTGGTACAGCGATGGACCCGGGCAGAGCTTCGACCATTACAACAGCTGGGCCTTCCACTTCTATACCGCGATGTGGTCCAGGATGGAGGGCAGCCTCAACGATCCAGGACGGGCCGCCGTCTACGACGACCGGCTCAAGCGGTTCCTAGTCGACTACCGTTGCCTCTTCGCAGGCGACGGCGCCCCGGTTCACTACGGACGGTCGCTCCTCTACCGGTTCGGGGCCGTGGCGGCGGTCTGGGCGGGAGCCATGCGCGGCGCGACGCCGCTTTCACCGGGGGAGGCACGCCGTCTCGCTAGCGGCGCGGTTCAACACTTCCTGCGCCGGGGTGCCCTCCGCGACGGCATCCTCCAGATGGGCTGGCACCGTGAGTTCCTGCCCGGCGTGCAGGACTACTCCGGCCCCGCGTCCCCGTACTGGGCGAGCAAGGGGTTCCTCGGCCTCTTGATCCCACCCGAGCACGAGGTCTGGCGGGCGACAGAAGACGCTCTCGCCGTGGAGCGCTCCGATTTCTCGCGCGCACTCCCCGGTCCCGGCTTCCTCGTTTCCGGAACGGCCGCGGACGGCGTAGTCCGCCTCGCCAACCATCGGAGCGACCACTTTCCGGTCGAGGCCCAGCGGCTCACCGACCCGCACTACCGCAAGCTCGCCTACTCGACGCATACGGCGCCGAACGTTGCCGGCGAATCTGCTCGGCGTGACGTCGATTCGCAGGTCACGCTCACCGAAGGCGGCCGGCGAATTGGCGAACGCGCGCGAATCCATCCGATCGTCGTTCGGGACCGGTTTGCGGCGTCGTTCCACTTCCCCGGAGAGTGGCCCGCCGTTCCCGGGCCGGCGCCGCGGTCACTGCGCGCCCGTGCCGTCAGGAAGCTCCGCACGGTACTTCTCAGTCGCAGGATGTGGTTGCCCGACTGGCGTGAGCGGGTCGAGACGGTCTCGATCGCCTTGCCGCCTGGCGAGATCCGAATAACGCACATCCTGACCCCCGAGCGCCGAGGCGTCCGCGACGGCGGCTTCGCCCTCGCGGCCGATGAGCCGCTTGCGCGGCGCGCCGGCAGCGCGTGGAGTATGGTGCAACGCCCCGACGGCTTGACGAGCCTGGTCGCGAACCTTCACGGGTACGACGCCGCTGACACGCATTTCGAGGAGGGGGTAAATGCATTCGGACGGTACTCGGCCACTCCCTACCTCGCTGCGGGCGATGTCGTCGCGCCCGAGCGCGTCTACGTCTCGCTCGTGGTTCTTACCTCCTCGGACCTCGATCCTGAGGACGCCGTTGCCGGCGTCCGCGTGCACGTCGACCGACGCCGTGTGACGGTCGAGTGCCTGGACGGCGAGACGTTCCTTGTCCACCTCGTGGAGGCCGCGAGCTGCGACGGCTCCTTTGCCGAGTCGCTGTTTCCAGAGCCCGCCCGCTTCGTGAGGAGGTCACGCGACGGATGCGTCCACGCCATTCGAGGATGATCGGGATGGTTACGCAAGGGCCTGTCCTACGTTGGGTGGGGTGGTCCGCGCGGAAGGCGGTGGCGCGCGGGCCCGGCTACCTGCCGCGGCGCGTCTCGTACCCGATCAAGCGGTCGCTCGTGGATCGGGTCTTTCCGACGCCTGCGATGCGGGCGCGCGCAGAGCTTGAGCGATCGCTCGGGGAGCAGAGGCCCGACGAGGTGCGCCGGCACTTCGTCTCGAGGGAGCACCCGCGCTGGCACTTCGGGCCGCGCGAGATCGATCGCGTTGCCGCGGCGCTGGATGCCACGCAGCGGGCGCGAACGCTCGAGGCCGCTGACGATCTCCTCGAGAACCGGTTCGCTTTCCGCGGCGGTCCGGCTCTAGCGCTCGAGCCGCTCGCATGGGAGCCGCCCGACGCGAACCTCGGCTTCGTCTGGGACCTCAACCGGCACAACTGGTTCGTGACCCTCGGCCTCGCGTACGCGCACACGGGGGACGGGAGGTACGCGCGTAAGTTCGCCGACGCGTCGGCGTCGTGGGTCGCGACCAACGGCGGAAAACTGGGGCGGATGGAGTGGGACGGGCCGTTCGAGGTTGCGGCGCGGATCAACGCCTGGATCTGGGCACACTCGCTCCTATGCGCAGCCCCGGAGTGGCCGACGGCGGACTACCTCGAGTTCATTCGCACCCTGGGGCTTCTCGCGGAGTACCTCAACCAGACGATTGAGTTCCACGACTCTGGAAACCACCTCCTTCTTGAGGCGAAGACGCTCGCGCTCTGCGGCGAGGCGTTCCCCGAGTTCAGGGGCGCGGGTACGTGGCGGCCGAGGTCATGGGCGGTGCTGCGCCGGGAGCTCGAGCGCCAGGTCTCCGGGGACGGCGTGCACGCGGAACGCTCCACGATGTACCAGCGGATCGTGGGCGGCGAGCTGGCCGAGCTCTGGTGCCAAGCGCTCGCGAACGACCGGTCTGGCGACCGTGCCGTGGGAGATGTCGTCAGACGGATGGCAGCTTTTCAGTCGGCGATCGAGAGGGACGCAGGACCCATGCCTCTCTGGGGCGACGCCTTCGACGAGGACACGTACTACCGGTTCTCCGCGCGGGCGCTCGTCGACGCGGTCGACCTCGGGACACTGCCTGAGGTGAGTGACCCGCAGGACTTGACGCCGTGGGTTGCGCAGCGCTGGACGCGGGACGGGGGCCAGCCGCGTGGACGACCCCTTCGCAGTAGCGCGTTTCGCGAGGGCGGATACTTCGTTTCGCGCTCGGGCTCCGGTTCGGACGCGGCAGTCCTCGTCTGGGATTGCGGTCCTGTCGGCGCGCGGGGCAACACGAAGCACGCGCACCTCGACGCGCTCGCGTTCACGCTCGCCTTGCGAGGCGCGCGCGTGCTCATCGATCCTGGAAGCTCGCCCGACGACGAGCGGCGCGATTTCCTCCGCTCAACGAGAGCACACAACACAGTCGCGATCGACGGGGAGGACCAGGGCGTGCTTGCCGCGAGAAACGAGATCTGGGGTCTCCCGAATGCTCGCCTGGCGCTCTGGGCAACCTCCCCGGAATGCGACGTCATGGCCGGGAGTCACGACGGCTACGCACGGCTTCCGGAGCCCGCATGGCACACGCGCACGATCGTCGTCTGCCACGGCCTCTATTGGCTGATCATCGACCGCATCGCGGGCGAGGGCCGGCATACGGCGGAGCAGCGCTTCCATTTCGCGCCGTCGGCCGAGGTCAACGAGACGGGGTCAGGAGCGGTCGCCTCGGTGAGTGCCGAAGGGGTGCGCGCGGTCGTCGAACCCATTCAGCCCGCGGGAGGCGCTCCGCCGGCCGTCACCCTGGAAGTTGGCGTCGCCGAGCTCGTGTACGGTCGTCCGGAACCGAACGCCGTGCTCGTGGTTCGCCACGAGGGGACGCTTCCGTTCGCGCGCGCCACCGTCCTCGCACCCGACGCTAGCGTGCGTCGTGCGTGCGCCGTGGACGCTGCAGCGGGCGACGTCACCACGGTCGAGGTCGACGGCAGCGAGTTCAGGCACGTCGTCTGCGT
>JACDAN010000100.1 GCA_013695385.1 Actinomycetota bacterium
GGGCGTACGCCACCGCGCCGTACGCCCCGCCGATTCCGAGCTCGGTCCAGATCAGGTGATCGACCGACCCGAGGGTGGCGCCGTCGGCGATCGCCCGCGCCGCCTCGATGCCGTGGGTCAGGGGCAGTGACCTGCCGACCGCCTCCATCCAGTTAGGGAGCGACTCCAGGGGGATATTGACGCCGCAAAAAAGCAGGAGCGAGTAGACGACGGCGTTGGCGAGGAAGAAGACGTCGCGGACACGAAGGCCGAGTGAACCGACGACGAGCCCGAGCGATGTGCAGGCGAAGGCGCTGACCGCGACGACGACGGCGAGTGCCGGGATCTCGCGCGCGCCGAGCTCGAAGTCCAGCAAGAGCCAGCCGACCACGAAGGCGAAGGCCGACGTGATGATCCCGTTGGCGATCAGCGGCAGCGCACGGCCGAGGAAGAGCGGGAGGCGGCTGGCAGGCGTCGCCATCAGCGGTGAGAGCGTCTGTGTCCAGCGCTCGCCGCCAACCGTCATCGCCATCCCGTAGATCCCCGCCATGGACGAGAGCTGCACCGCATTCCCGACCACGAAGAACTCGTCGTCTTTCACCTGCGCGTACCGACCGATGTAGGCGAAGAAGAGGATCTGGAAGATCGGCGCGCCCAGCATGGTCGGGACGTAGTACGACCAGTGCATCCAGTTGAAGAGCGCGCGGTACGAGAGGTAGCCGCCGACGAAGAACACCCTGGCGTTCGTCATCAGGTCAGCGAGAGCGTGGCGCGTTCCCGCGCGAGCCGCTCGAAGTGTTGCAGCGCGAAGTGGCCGATCACCAGGTAGACGGCGCCCAGGGCGAGGCACATCCCGATCTCGGGCCAGGGATTGCCGGCGATCGCCGCCTCGCGCAGGGCATTCACCCCCCAGGTCGGAGCGAGAACCCATGAGATCGGCCCGACCCAACCAGGCATCAGCGACAGCGACACGAGGAGGCCGGTGACGAGCCAGACCGGATACTCGAGCAGGTTCGAGAGGGCGTTGGCGTTCCGGTACATGACGAACGTGGAGGCGAGGATCAGGCCCAGGAGCCCGAGGCCGACCACCGCAACCGGCAGCGCCACCGCGAACGCAAGTGGGTCTGCGACTTCGAGGGGCACGTCGAAGAACAGCCACCCCCACACGAGCGTGGCGGTCAGCGAGTACAGGCCGATCGTTGCCGTCGCAAGCGTCAAGGGGAGGATCACGAGGAGGAAGGGCGGGGGGACGGCGATGCAGTACTCCAGCGTCCCCTGCCAGCGCTGCCACTGGATCGCCCCACCCGAGCCGAACAGCGTCGACGACCAGATCCCCATCATCCCCGCGCCGAGCGCGACGTAGAGAAGGGTTCCCTCGCGCGCGCCCGTGCGGAACATGAAGTACGCGACCGACGCGAAGATGATCGGCTGGAGGATCGAGGTGAGGATGAAGAACGCGGACAGGGTCAGGCTCTTGACGTGGAACTTCCAGCCGACCCAGAGCAGGCGGAGAATTCTCACTGTTCGGCCACGAGGGCGACGTAGGCGTCCTCCAACGTCGGCTCGCGGCGGGAGATCCGGCCCACGTTGGCGCCGTCGAGCGTGCCGAGGATCCCCTGCGTGAGCTCGACGTCGGCCCGCGTCTGGACGATGATCACCTGAGCCTGCTCCCGTTCCTCCACCGACACCGACAGCACGCCCGAGAGTCCGCGAACCCGCTTGACCGTCCCTTCCGGGACGCCGAACACCTCGACCTCGACCACCGTCCCGTCTGCGACGCGCTGCTTGAGGTCGGTAGGCGTCCCTTCGGCGACGATCTGCCCCCGGTTGATGACGGCGATGCGGTCGCAGAGTGCGTCCGCCTCGAACATGTAGTGCGTGGTCAGCAGAATGGTTTTTCCGGCCTGGGCGAGCGACGCGACGGTCGCGCGCAGCTCGCGCGCGCCGATGGGGTCGAGCCCGATCGTCGGCTCGTCCAGGAAGACGACCGGCGGGTCGTGGAGCAGTCCCCGAGCGATGTGGAGCCGCTGCTTCATGCCACGCGAGTAGCCCTCCGCGCGTTCCTGCTCGCGACCCCTCAGGCCGACGAGCTCGAGCAGCTCGTCGATTCGCGGCCGGATCCTCTTCGGGGGCACCCCGTAGAGCTCGGCGAAGTAGCGGAGATTGTCGTATCCGGAGAGCCGCTCGTAGACGCCTCGCTCCCCGCCGAATACGTAGCCGATGCTCTTGCGCACTTCCCGGGCGTCCTTGACGACATCGTGGCCGAGGACCCGCGCCGTCCCTGAGGTCGGGATCAGGAGCGTGATCAGCATCTTGATCGTCGTCGTCTTCCCGGCCCCGTTCGGGCCGAGGAGGCCGAAGAGCTCCCCTTCGCCGATCTCGAAGCTGACCCCTCGCACGGCCTCGACGTCTTTCCATTTCCGGCGAAACGTCCCCGTGGAGGTGCGATAGGTGCGGTGGAGGTCGATCGCCTCGACGACGGCCATGGCCGCAGACTACGCGAGCCTCCGCCGGTTCCAGCCGTCCCCGAAAGCCCGTCCGCGAGCTCCGGGCGAATCCGCTCCAGGCGCCGGCGCGTATCTCCCTTCGGTCGCCCTCTATCAGGAGGTTCACGATGAAACGACTGCGTTGGAGGCCGCGGAGGAGCGCAACAGCGTTACTCGTGGCCGCGCTGACCCTCGTGCTCGCCGGTGCCGCCGGCGTCAGGGCGCAGGTCGGGGGTCCCCGCGCCCTCGATCCGAACCTGGATGTCAGGACGGTGACGGCGGGTCTCAGTCAGCCGACAGCCATGGCGTTCCTCGGGGCGAGCGACATGCTCGTGCTCGAGAAAGCGACCGGTCGCGTGCGCCGGGTCATCGACGGGGTGATCCAGGGTACAGTGCTCGATCTCGCGGTCAACTCCGGGTCCGAGCGCGGCCTGCTGGGCATCGCCCTGCACCCCGCGTTCCCGCGGAACCCCGGCGTGTACCTCTACTGGACCGAGACCCGCAGCGGCCTGGACAACGCTGTGCTGTCCGACACGACGCTCCTCGGCAATCGGGTCGACCGCTTCGTCTGGGACGGCTCCAGCCTCAGGTTCGACCGGAACATCATCAGGCTGCGGGCAATCCAGCAGGACGCCGGACAGCCGGAGCGCGGCAACCACGACGGGGGCGTGATCACGTTCGGACCGCCTGGCAAAAAGGCCAAGCACCAGAAGCTCTTCATCGTCATCGGGGACGTCGGCCGCCGTGGGCAGCTTCAGAACCTGCCCGACGGACCGTTCGGCCCGGGCGTGCCCGACGACCAGTTCGGCGGCCCCGAACCGGACGACGCCCACCTGACGGGAGCGATCCTGCGGCTGAACGACGACGGCAGCATCCCGAGGGACAACCCCTTCTTCAGGGTGGGCGGGAAGATGGGCGGCGAAGTCGGCGAGAACGTCCAGAAGATCTTCGCCTACGGACTCCGCAACAGCTTCGGGCTCGCCTTCCACCCCAGGGGCAGGCTCTGGGACGAGCAGAACGGTGACGACTCCTTCACCGAGCTCAACCAGGTCGAGCCCGGGACGAACATGGGCTGGATCCAGGTCATGGGGCCCGTGGAGCGCATCAGCCAGTTCAAGCAGATCGAGACGGGCCAGGGCGCCAGGCCCACGTACCGGGGTCTCCAGCAGATCCGCTGGCCCCCGGAGCGGATCGCCGACTCGGAGGAGGAGGCGCTCGACCGCCTGTTCGACCTCGAGGGCTCGGAGTACAGCGATCCCGAGTTCTCCTGGAAGTACGAGGTTGCTCCGGCGGCGATCGGGTTCATGTTCGGGCGCGGCCTCGGGAAGGAGTACGAGAACGATCTCTTCGTCGGTGCCGCCAGGACGGTCACGCGCGGCGGGCACATCTTCCACTTCGACCTCAACGGTGGAGGCAACCGCATCAAGGTGGACGACAACCGTCTCGAGGACGGCGTCGCCGACAACCTCGACAAGAATGATCTCACCGAGAGCGAGAGCCTGCTCTTCGGCGAGAACTTCGGCGTTGGAACGGACATCGAGACGGGACCGAACGGCAACCTCTTCGTGGTCTCGCTCTCGAACGGCGCGATCTACGAGATCTTCAGGAGGCGTTAGGCCGATCGGCCGAGAGGAGGGGCGGCTGGCGCTGCCCCTCCTCCGCTTGCCGACCCCCAGTGCGTCTACCTCACCCGACTCGGGGAAGGACTGCTCACACTGACGACGAAATACAACGGTTTTGCCGCGCGTGCCGTACCATCCGTGCGCGTGAAACGCCTGCTCGCCACCATGTTCGTCGCGGTTATCAGCCTCGGGGTTGCGGCGCCCGACGCGGCTCGTAAGCCGGTCGTCATCGCCCCCGGAGTCACCGTCGGCGGGGTTCGGGTCGGCAGCCTCATGTCCGAAGCAGCGAGGACCCGCGTGGAGGCCGCGTTCGGCCGTCCGCTTCGGCTCACGTTCCGTGAGAAGGAATGGCGGATCAGCCCTCGCTACCTCGGTGCAAGCGCCGGCATCGACGAGGCCGTCTCGAACGCTCTTCGCGCTGCGCCGCTCACCCGCATCCGCCTCGAGGTCACGGCTGCGAAGCCAGGGATCCGGCGCTACGTCGGCCGGCTCGACCGTCTCTTCTCGCGCGAAGCCGTCGACACCACGGTGCTCGGTGTCGCCGGCGGGCGGCCGCATTTCAGCGCAGCCAAAGCCGGACTCTCCGTCGAGCGGGACGCGATGGCCCGTGCGCTCGCCAAGGCGCTGCGGACGAACAGGCGGCAGATTGCGACCGAGCTGATCGTCCGAGAGGTCAAGCCGAGGGTCACCCCGGCAAACTTCGGCCCGGTCGTCATCATCTTCCGTGGCTCGAACAAGCTCACCCTCTTCGACGGTCCCACGGTCGTCCAGACCTTCGGGGTGGCGACGGGAAGCTCCGAGTACCCCACGCCACTCGGGAACTACAGCGTCGCGACGAAACAGATGAATCCATGGTGGATACCACCGCCGGACTCGGACTGGGCAAAGGACGAGGAACCGGTTCCGCCGGGACCCGGGAACCCGCTCGGGACGCGCTGGATGGGCCTGACGGCGCCACTCGTCGGCATCCACGGGACGCCGGATGCCGCCTCGATCGGCTATTCCCGCTCCCACGGTTGCATCCGGATGCGGGTGCCGGAGGCCGAGTGGCTCTTCGACCGGATCAGCGTCGGGACTCCCGTGCTGATCGTTTCGGCGTAGGGCAGCCCAAGGGCTCTTTTCGCGTAGGCTCTTGGGCGAACGAGTCGCTACACTGCCCGACGCGCGGCGGCGTAGCTCAGTGGTTAGAGCGACGGACTCATAACCCGTAGGTCGGTGGTTCGAATCCACCCGCCGCTACCTTCCGCGTAGAGGAAACGAGGACATGGCTACAGGCGTAAGAGTTGGAATCACGCTCGCGTGCACGGAGTGCAGGCGACGCAATTACCAGACGACGAAGTCGAAGCGGAACACGCCCGACCGCTTCGAGTCGAAGAAGTACTGCCGCTGGTGCGGCAGCCACACCGTGCACCGCGAGACCAGGTAGATGGCCCGAAACACTCGCCAGCAGAAGCGCCGCGCTCGCCGCCAGGAACAACAGCCGCAGGTCGAGCAGGGCGTGACGCAGCGCGCACGCACACGCCAGGCCCAGGTGCGCCCCTCACAGCAGCCGCCGAAGACGCAGACCGGCCGCAAGGGCGCGGGCCAGGGCAGCCGCCGGTTCATCGCGGAGTCCGCCGCGGAGCTTCGCAAGGTCGAGTGGCCCGGCCAGCGTCAGGTCATGACCGGCACTGTCGTCGTCCTCATCGCCTGCGCGATCGTCGGGTTCTATCTCTGGCTCGCGGACCTCGCGATCCAGCCCCTGGTCGAGCGCGTTCTGCTCGGACGCTGAGCGGGAGGAGCGGGGGCGATGTTCCAGTGGTACGTCATCAACACCTATTCGGGGCACGAGAACAAGGTGAAGACGAACCTCGAGCACCGGATCATCTCGATGAGCCAGGGGCCGAGGTTCCGCAGGGTGGTCGTTCCGACCGAGCAGGTGATCGAGACGAAGGACGGTCAGAAGGTGCAGGCCGAGAAGCGCGTGCTCCCCGGGTATGTGCTCGTGAACATGGACCTGAACGACGACGCGTGGACCGTCGTGAAGAACACGCCCGGCGTGACGGGCTTCGTCGGCGCAGCCGGCAAGCCCATTCCGCTCTCGCAGCCAGAGGTCGACCGGATCCTCCGCACGGGCACGGCCATCGGGGAACGGCAGCGCGCCCAGGTCGAGTTCTCGCTCGGCGAGTCGGTGAAGGTAACCTCCGGGCCGCTCTCGGACTTCGACGGTGAGATCGTCGACGTGCAGGCCGACTCGCAGAAGCTCAAGGTGCTCGTGGACATCTTCGAGCGCCAGGTCCCGGTGGAGCTGGGCTTCGACCAAGTCAA
>JACDAN010000101.1 GCA_013695385.1 Actinomycetota bacterium
CGCCGATCTCCTTCGGCGGCCTGGCGGTCGTCTGCGGATGCGGATCCGCGAGCATCACGCGCGAGTCCCCGATCTCGAGCTCCGCGTGCCCGATCTTGCCGTCGGGCCCTTCCATCCGGACGCTCTCTTTGGCGCTGAACGCGCGCTGGTAGTACTCGATCGCAGCCGCGGCGTCGTCGACGGCGAGATAGGTGGTGAGGGTGTGGTAGCCCTCAGGGACGGCCTGCGTGGCCATGCTGCCTCACCTCCGTGCTGTTGGGGTCGAGTCGAGCCTAGCGCCTCTCGGGCTGCGCTTGAAGTTCCCGCTCGAGCTCGTCCAGCGCGTTGCGGAGGTACTGGATCCGCTCCACGACCGGCGCCGCCTCACCCGGAGCCAGCGACTCGCGCCGCTCGAGCTCCCGCGCCTCCTCGAGCGAGTTCAGCACGATCCCGATCAGCACGTTGATGACGACGAACGCCGCGACGAGGACGAAGCTGACGAAGAAGATCCACGACCACGGGTGGATCTCCATGCCGGCGTCCATGAGCTGCGGGAAGTCCTCGAGCGTCAGCATCACGAAGAGGGTCAGCATCGCCTCGCCGATGTTCCCCCAGTCGTTCGGTAGCTCGGCGCCGAAGAGCTGCCAGCCGACCATCCCGTAGATGAAGAGGATCAGCGTGGTCAGGACGGCCATGCTCGCGAGTGGCGGCAGGCTGCGGATGACCGCGGTGATCAGGATGCGGACGTCGGGGAGGAGGTGGATGACGCGGACGATCCGCGCCAGCCGCGCCAGGCGGAGAACGGTCGAGTTCTCGCGCAGCCCGGGCGCGAAGGCGAGGGAGACCGCGAGGAAGTCGAAGACGTTCCAACCGCGAGGAAGTCGAAGACGTTCCAGCCGTCGAGGAAGAACCGCCAGGGCCGGGGCAGGTAGGAGGCGATCCGGAGGCTGATCTCGACGACGAAGAACGCAAGGAAGAGCAGGTTGAGCAGGTCGAGCGTGTCGCCGTGCTCGCGGTCGAGCCCGGGGTAGGTCTGGAGCCCGAGCACGAGCGCGTTTGCCAGGATCACGGCGACCACGATCGCGGTGAAGGCGTTCGAGTCCACGATGCGCTGGAGCGGTTTCATCGGCTGCGGATTGTCGCAAGCGCAAGGTCAGCGCCGAGCATGTAGGGCCGCTTGAAGGCAGCCCTAGCGCATCACCTGCGCACGTGCTTCACTCTAGTGCCGCGATCGTTCACCCCAGGGAGCCTCACCTGCGCCCCATCTGGCCACCTCCTCGTCCCGCAGTCGTCGCGCTGATCGCAGTCGCGGCCCAGGTCGCCCTGAACCTCCCGCTCTGGGATTGGCACGATCGCGCGCCGGTGACGGCGACCGCGGGGGGAGTGGCGATCGCAGTCCTCGCGGGAGTTTTCGGCGGCATGATCCCGGGGCTCCTCGCAGCCGGTGCCGGCTGGGCGCTGAACTTCTTCTTTGTGGTGGACGAGTCCGCCGAGGCGCTGCTTGCTCTGCCCGCCTGGCTCGTTGCCGGAGCAGCCGCAGGGTGGGTAGCGGCGCGCTTGCAGGAGCGGGCGCGAGAGCAGGGACTTGCGGAGAGCCGGCTGGCGGCTGTCCGGGACGCTGCCTCCGATGCGATCCTGCGAATCGACACCGACGGCCTGGTTGCAGCCTGGAGCCCGGGCGCGCAGGCGCTCTACGGCTATGGGAGCGGCGAGATCGTCGGTCGTCCACTCGCCGACCTCCTCGCCGGGCCTGACCCCGACGAGCAGGCGGAGCGCCTCGTGGAGTCCGTGCGGAGTGGAGAACGACTCGCGGACGAGGTGATCGATCAGCAGAGGAGTGACGGCCGCGTCTTCTCCGCTTCGGTCGCGGTCATTCCGAGTGTGGACGAGTCCGGAGAGCCCATCGACGCGCTCGTGGTCGCCCGCGACGTCGGCGAGCTGCGGCGCATCACGGAAGAGCTTCGCAACACCCAGGCGAGCTACCGCTCGCTCACGGGGCACCTGCCCCTCGTCACCTATGTCCAGTCGTTGGGAGGCGACGGGAAAACCACCTTCGTCAGCCCACAGATCGACCGGCTTGTCGGCTACACCGCCGACGAGTGGCTGGCGGATCCCGGCCTCTTCCTCCGCCTCGTCCACGCCGACGACCGAGATCGTGTGGCGGAGACTCGGGCTGCGGTGGACTCAGCGAAGGGCTTGCGGTCGAGCTACCGCATGCTTGCGCGCGACGGGCGCACCGTCTCGGTGCGGGACGAGGCAGTCGTCGTGCTGGACGAGTCGGGCCGGCCGCTCTGCATCCAGGGATACCTGCTCGACGTCAGTGAGCGGAAGGCGGCCGAGGATGAGCGGAACGAGCTTCGATCGGCGGAGACGGCGACAGCCGCGGACGCGCGGGATCGCCAGCGCAAGCTCGATTTTGTGGCCGAGGCCGCCGAGGTGCTTGCGTCGTCGCTCGACGTCAGGTCGACTGTCGGACAGGTTGCGGCCCTTGCCGTCGGTGACCTCGCGGAGTGGTGCGTGGTGGACGTCCTCAAGGAGGACGGAAGCTTGACCCGTCTCGCCGCGGAGCGAGCCGAGCCCGCCGCGCTGTCCGCCGAGCCCGAAGCGCAGCCCGACCCCGAAGTCCTCGACGTGATTCGGGAGCGCCGGCTCGAGCTCTCGGAGTCGCAAATGCGCCTTCCGCTCGTCTCCCGCGGTCGCCGTGCGGTCGGGGCGCTCACGCTCGTGAGCGGCGAGCACGCGCGTCGTTACGGGTCGGACGACCTCTCCTGGGCAGGGGCGATTGCGGGAATGATCGCACTGGCAATCGATACTTCGCGCCTCCACGCCGAGGTCGAGGCGCGGTCGGACGCCAACAAGGTGCTCACTCACGTCGGCGACGGCGTCTTCCTCCTCGACCGGGGCGGGCTCATTCGCCTCTGGAACCCTGCCGCGGCGGCCATCACCGGTGTGGCGGCGGAGGCCGCGGTGGGCAAGGCGGCCTCGGAGGCGATCACCGGCTGGCAGAAGGTGTCCGAGCGCGTCCCGGTAGGCACGACACGCGAGCCCGTCCGCGCCGCGACGCTGCCGCTGGACACTGAGCGCGGCGAGCGTTGGATCTCGATCTCCGGCGTGGAGTTCTTCGGCGGAACGGTCTACGCGCTCCGGGACATCACCGAAGAGCACCGGCTCGACGATCTCAAGGCGGAGTTCATCGCCACGGCGTCACACGAGCTTCGTACGCCCTTGGCGGCCGTCTACGGCGCGGCACAAACGCTGCGCCGACACGATTTCGCGCTCGACGACGCGGGCCGCCAGCGGTTCATCTCGATGATCGTCGACGAGTCCGAGCGCCTGGCCGGCATCGTCAACCAGATCCTGCTCGCCAGCCAGCTCGAGGTCGGGCGGCTTGATCTCGTGACGGAGCCGTTCGATGCCGCGGACCTGCTCGAGCGAGTGGTCGAGTCGGCGCGGACCCACGCGCCGGAGCACGTCACGTTCGACATCCAGGTTGCGCGAGGCGTTCCGCCGGTCGCCGCAGACAAGGATCGAGCGCGGCAGGTCCTCGTGAACCTCGTCGAGAACGCCGTCAAGTACTCACCCGGCGGGGGACGAATCGAGGTGGGGTTGGCGTCCGAGAACGGGATGGTGCTGTTCCGGGTCGTCGACGAAGGCATGGGGATCCCCGCCGACGAGCAAAGCCGGATCTTCGAGAAGTTCTACCGGCTGGATCCGAACATGACCCAGGGCATCGGCGGCACCGGCCTCGGTCTCTACATCTGCAGCGAGCTCGTCGAGCGGATGGGCGGGCAGATTTGGCTCGAGTCGGACGAAGGCAAGGGCGCGGCGTTCTTCTTCCAACTCCCGAGCGCCAACTCGAATCCGGCCTTGCCGAAGCTCCTGGAGCCGTCGGAGAAGGAGCAGGCGGGCTCAGCGCCACCGGCCTCGATCAACGTGGGCAACTAGCCGTCCCACGTGCTCCCGCTCGAGCCCGGGGGAGGTCTGGAGCCCGAGCACGAGCGCGTTCAGCAGGATCACGGCGACGACGGCGCCGGTGAAGGCGGGGGAGTCGACCAGGCGGCGGAGCGGGTTCATCCACGGCAGCTTGCCCGATGCCGGCGCGCTACCGGGCGGATCCCCCGGTGGGGCCGCGCGATGCGTGGACGCCGCTCACGCGACGCCCACGCGACGCCGCGCATCCGCAACGCCTACAACTGGAGCGAGCCTCCGAGCGCCGCACAACGCTGCGCCAGGATGAGGTCGAACTCGGGCCAGGTGCCGTGCTCGGTGACCACCGGCCCGTGGAAGTCCACGATCGCGGCCCGCCTCGTCCTCAGCACGAAGACGGTGGAGGGGCACCTGCGCACTGTGTTCGAGAAGCTCGGAGTCACGTCGCGCACGCAGCTCGCGCGCGCAGTTCAGCGTTAGGACCACTGCAGCATGTTACACATACGTCACATAGAGTGATGTATGATCCAGAGCGTGAAAAGGCTCCAGATCATGATCGAGGAAGAGCTTGATGAAGCGCTCGCACTGCAGGCGCGCCGGGAGAAGACGTCAAAGGCCGCGCTGATCAGACGCTTCGTCGCCGCCGAGCTCGAGCCGGCGCCCTCGCTCGAGGACGATCCGCTCTGGAGCTTCGTCGCCTCGGCGTCGGACGCCGAGCCGGTCGACGACATCGACGACTTCCTGTACGGCCCGACCGCGCGGCCGTGATCTTCGTCGACACGTCATTCTGGTTCGGGCTGGGCGTGCCGAAGGACTCGCGGCACAAGGACGCTCGGGCGCTCCTCGCTCGACATGCGAGCGGATCCTTCGTGACCTCCAACCACGTGCGAGGGGAAACGTGGACGCTCCTCCGCCGTCGGGCGGGTCATGCGCAGGCGGTCGCGTTCCTGGACATGCTCGCCTCCACCGCGCGCGTGCAGATCACGCCGGTGTCCGAGGAGCACGAGCAGCAGGCGCTCCGCTGGCTGCGCCGGCACGACGAGCGCGAGTATTCGTTCGTCGACGCGACGAGCTTCGCGCTCATGCGCTCGCTGCGAATCAAGGAGGCGCTGGCCTTCGACGGCGATTTCGCCGCCGCCGGCTTCGTCGAGCTCCGCCCGTAGCAGCCTATCGTCCCTGTATGGCGTCATGACGCTATAATGTGCAGATGCCGCGTACCAAAGCCACGGTCTACCTCGACCCCGACGTTCTTCGCGCGACCCGCGTGCGGGCCGCGCGGACGGGCAGGCGTGATTCGGACATCGTCGAGGAGGCGTTACGGGAATACCTCGGCTTCGCGGTCATCGATCGCATCCGCAGCCGCAGCAATCTGACGCCGGAGGAGGCCATGCGCCTGGCGAACGAGGAAGTGCACGCCGCTCGGCGTGAGCGGCGCGGATCTGCGGACTCGTAGCGCATGCTGCGGGTCGTCCTGGACCCGGGTGTACTCGTCTCGGGGGTCCTGGCGACGGGCGGGCCGCCGGCGAAGATCGTCGACCGGTGGAGGGAGGGCGAGTTCGACCTCGTCGTCTCCCCGAAGCTGCTCGAGGAGCTGCGCGACGTTCTCCTACGTCCCCGATTCCGCCCGTTCCTGGACGAATCGGACGTGGAGGCCTATGTCGCGGCACTTCGTGCGGAGGGAGTGCTGGTCGACGATCCCGAGGATCCGCCGGCGGTGACGGAGGACTCAGACGACGACTACCTGATCGCGCTCGCGGTGGCGGCGCCCGCGGACCTGATCGTGTCCGGCGACTCGCACCTGACCGGCCTCGTCGATTCTCCCGTCGCCATCTTGCGTCCTCGCGAGTTCCTCGACGAGTTGGAAGCAGGAGGTTAGGAGCTGCGCCGACGCCGAGTCTGATGCTGGGCGAACCACATCCGTTTGCGCTCCGCGGCGGAGTAGAGCGGCGCGGACAGCACCGGCGCGTCCGCTTCCAGCGCCTCGGCCGCGGTGTCCATCCCGGCCAGCCGGAGCCCCTTCGCCGTCTCGCGGGACACTCGCTGCGCCGCGTCGAACTCGCCGGCGTCGGCCAGCCGAATCGCTTGCTCGCGAGCCTGCGCGGCCTTGAGCAGCAGCACCTCTTCCTGCACCTCGCCGTCCGGAGCGATCCCAGCGGCCTCCGCGGCCGACACGGCGTTCGCGGTCACGGGGATCGTCAGCTCGTGGTGCGCGATCTCGTCTCCGACTGACACGTACCGGAGGACGAGATCGGCGAGATGCACCGGCCCGAGCTCGGCGAGCCGCGGCACCTGGAGCGAGAAGACGATGCGGCGCCGCTCGCCGCCGTAGCCGTCCCCGAGCTGCACCTGCACGCCGCCGGCTAGCGCCAGGTGCGGGTACTCGTTCAGGATCCCGAGCACCTCGACGTGCTCCTGCGGCCGGATCTCGAGCGAGACGTTCTGCGCCACGACGCTCGTGAGGCCCTCGAGCTCGTCCGCGAAGATCGCCGGAGCCGCGTCGGGCGTCTCGGCGTAGTGGGCGTTGCCGCCGCCGGCGTCCGCCATCTGGGTCAGGAGCTCCTCGGCGAAGTCGTGGCCGAAGCCGATCGTCGACGTGCCTACCCGCTCGGCGCCCGCGCGGCGGGCGAGCTCGACGAGGGCGTGCTCGTCCGTGATCCCGACGTTGGCGAGCCCGTCCGTGAGGATCAGGATCTTGCCGCGATCTCCGCGGAGCTGCTCGAGTCCCTTGAGCCAACCGCCGGAGAGATTCGTCGAGCCGCCGGGCCAGATCGAGGAGATCGCGGCGCGCAGCGGCGCCTGTGAGACGGGCGCGAGTGGCGCAAGCAGCCGGACGTTGTCGTCGTAGTCGACGAGCGCGAGCTCGTCCTGCGGGCGGAGACGCGAGACGAGCCAGGCGGCGCAGCGCTTGGCGACCTCGAGCTTCTCGCCGGCCATCGAGCCGGAGCGGTCGAGGACGAGCGCAAGCCGGAGCGGGGGCCGAGACTCGTCGCCGGGTGCATCCGGGATCGCTATCTCGACCATGGCGTTCAGTTCGTGCTCAGCCTCGGCGGCGAGCAGCGTGTGTTCAAGGCGGACTGATGCGTTCATGCCGGAGAGTCATCCGGCTTCCCACGTCCTCTTACGCGCGGATTACCCTATGTCCATGGTTGCGCCTGCCGCGTCCAGGCCATGGGTCGACGAAACGGTCGACGCCCTTGTCCGCGAGTTCCGCCCGCGCAAGATCTTCCTCTTCGGCTCGCGCGCGCGTGGAGACAGCCGGGAGCACAGCGACCTTGACCTCCTCGTCGTGCTCGACCGGATCGAGGATCGGCGCGAGACTCGCGACGCGCTCCGCCGGGCCGTGCCTCGCCTGCCGGTCTCCGTGGACGTCTGGGCGGCCGATCCCGAGGACATCGTCCGCACCGGCGACTCGGTCGGCTCGTTCCTCTACCCGGTGCTTCGAGAAGGGGAGGTGGTGTACGGGGTGGACG
>JACDAN010000110.1 GCA_013695385.1 Actinomycetota bacterium
AGCCGGGCCAGCACGGCCTGTGAGTAGGCGGCCGAGAACGCGATCTCTCTGTCGCCGGTCACCCGGGCGAGCCGGGTGATCTGCCCGTTCCCGATCGCCTGATCGTCGCCGATCTTGCAGCGGACGCCTGCGGGAAACCTGATCTGTCCCTGCGTGATCGAGGAGTCGAAATCCGGTCCCGCGACAACAGGCCCGTTACAGAGACGACGATCACGCGTCCAGAGCCAAACGCACGCCCCCACTTCCTTGTCGGGATCGGCCTGCGCCGTGTTTCGCGCCTGCCAGCCCCAGGACCACACCGTGCTGATCCGCGTCTCGCGAGCGACCTGGCGCGCTGCGAGCGCTTGAAGCTTCACGTGCTCGAACCAGTCGACCGCGTTCATCGTGTCGCGGTTGGACGCCTGGAAGCCCAGCATGATGCCAATCTTGTGGGCCGGGATTCCCGCGTCGGTGAGGTCACGAATCTCCCTCCGGAACGCGTTTCGCATCGTCCGGCTACCGGCGACCGCGCCCTGCTTGTGGATCATCGGACCAGAGAAGTAGACCTCTTGAATGAGATCTCCGTGGCTGGCGACCGTCCGCCACCAGTTCCCGGCGTCGCCCACCGTGTAGGGCCGGGTGGAGACCAGGAGCATGGGCCGCGCTCCAAGCTCCTTGAGGGTCTTCATGAACAGGGCGACGTTCCAGCGGTACTGGAAGTTCGTCGGAGACCACGGTGTCGTCGTGTGGGCGCCGTTGAGCTCGTTCAGTGCCATCCACGGCCGCGGACAGCCCGTGGAGGCGACGGCGCGATAGAACAGCCGATGTGCCCAGTCGACGACGACGCTGGGCGCGAGGGGCGCGCCGGGAGTTCCCGCTCGACTGGTCAGGTAGAGGTCCAGATAGACCGTCTTCGCCCCTCCCGCCCTGAGCTTCGGCGGGAAGATGAAATTGGAGGCCGCTGCGATGACGCCGGGACGCGCGAAGCGATACCAAAACGGCACCGAGCCGTCCGCGAAGTCGACCCACACAGTGCCTTTGTCCGGAAGTCCGCAGGGGCCGGCTGCCTCCGCCGGCTCGGCGGTTGCGGCGACCAGCGCGATCGCGGCTACAGCGGTGGCGAGCAACCCCTTTCCCATCGAGTGTGTTGTAGCGAAACGAAGCGGGCGACGCGCGCCCGGAGCCCCATCCCGGGACGAGTTCTTCGCCACCATCGGCGATAGGAGGGGCGGAGCGACACAACCCCGTAACTACACTCGGCGTCCGTGGGGCACCATCTGCGGACCGCGCTCGTGCTCCTGCTCCTGGCCGGCACCGCCACCGCGTTCGTGGTCACCGAGGATCTGAAGCTCGAGCCGGACCCGATCGCGCAGCCACGGATCGACCCGGTTTTCTCACCCGTGTGTCGCTGCGAGCATCAGACATCGCGAATCGCGTTCAAGCTGCGCCGAGAGGACCGGCTGACGCTCTCCATCGCCGACGACCAGGGCCGACTCGTCCGGACGATCCTCCGAGACGCGCGCTTCGGACCGGGCAACCACGAGTTCGGCTGGGACGGCCGCAACGACCGCGGCGAGGTCGTGTCCGAGGGGACGTATCGCCCCCGGGTCGCCCTGGCCGCCCTCGGGCGTTCCATCGAGTTTCCTCGCCGGATCGTCGTCGACACGACGCCCCCTGAGATCGCCGTCACGGGCGTGAGCCGCCGGGTGATCTCGCCCGACGGCGACGGCCGATCGGATTCCACAATGATCCGCTACCGCGCCGACGAGCCTGTCCAGGCGCTCCTGCTCGTGAACGGCCGGCAGGAGGCGAAGACGCGCCTACGTGCGGAGGGCGCCGTCCTCTGGTCGCCCAGAGGCCGGCCGAGGGGTCTCTACAACCTCACGTTGAGCGCGCTCGACCAGGCAGGAAACAGAGGTCGGCCGACCGCGTCGATCGCGGCCACGATCCGGTACATCACGGTGACGTCCGAGGCGATCCGGGCCCGGTCGGGGCGCCGGTTCTCGATCCGGATTTCGACTGACGCAAGGCGCTACTCGTGGCGCCTTGGACGCCGTCGGGGGTCGGCACGGAGCCGCACCCTCAACCTGCGGGCACCCAGGCAGCCGGGCCGCTATCCGTTCGTCGTGGAGCTCTTCGGTCGCAGAGACTCCTCGGTCGTGGTGGTGCTGCGGAGGTGACGCTCCGGCGCCTCCTCTTGCTGGCTGGTCTGGCGGTGGCGACGATCGTGCCCGGCTTCCTCGTCGGGGTCTGGCTCCATGAGGAGAGCACGATCGAGTACCAGCGCGGCTCGTCCACCGAGGAGTTCGTCACGACGCAGACGACCAAGGCTCCCGAGGCCCCACGCCCGAGAAAGGTCGTCCTCCGCCTCCCGTGGCCGACGTACGGCCTCCGCGTCCAGAGGACGCACACGGCTCCGGACTTCAAGCTCCGCCCGCCCTACCGGCTGCGCTGGGTGTTCAAGGCGGGCCACGTGCTCGAGTTCCCACCGTCGGTCGCCTATGGCCGTCTCTACCTCGCTCAACAGAGGGGCCGTTTCTACGCCATCCACCACAGGACCGGGAAGATCGTCTGGGAGCGCCGCTTCAACCATTGCTCGGCGGCCTCGCCGACCGTCGCCTACCGGGTCGTCTACCACTCCTGGATGCAGCCGCTGCCCTGCAACCGGAGCCCTCGGAGCCAGCCGGGGATGATCACGGCGATGGCGGCGCGGACGGGGAAGATCGTCTGGCGCTACCGGGCCGGTGTCTTCGAATCGTCGCCGCTCGTCGTCGGCAAGACGCTCTACGCGGGCTCCTGGGATCACAAGCTGCATGCGGTCAACATCTACACCGGGAAAGCGCGCTGGACGTTCACGGCCGACCACGAGATCAACAGCTCGGCGTCGTTCGCAAACGGCACGGTGTACTTCGGCACCGATGGCGGGAGCCTCTACGCGCTCGACGCGCGAACCGGACGGCTGCGCTGGCGAGCGCAGGCGCTTCCGAGATTCGGCCGCCGCGAGTACTTCTATGCGACGCCGACGATCGCTTACGGGCGGGTCTTCATCGGGAACACCGACGGGACGCTCTACGCCTTCGGCGCGACCAGCGGGCGCCTGCTCTGGGCCCAACGCGCCGGGACGTACATCTACACCGCCGCCGCCGTCTGGAAGCGGCGCGTCTACGTCGGGACCTACGACGGCTACTTCATGGCCTTCAGCGCCGCGACCGGGGACAGGATCTGGCGCTTCGCCGCCTCGGCGGCCATCCACGGCGCGCCGACGGTCATGAACGGCCTCGTCTACTTCGCCGCTTGTCCCCGCTGCGGAAGCCTGGCGTCCCGCTACGCGAAGCAGGGGGACCGCGGCACGTACGCGTTGGATGCGCGCACCGGAAAGCTCGTCTGGCGCTTCCCCGACGGCGTCTTCTCGCCCGTCGTCGCCGACACGAAGCACCTGTACCTGGCCGGCCGCTCGCGCGTCTTCAGCTTCGCGCCGAAGCGTCGTCCCGTTCGGAGAAAGCCAAAAGGAAAGAAACCAGCAGCGCGGTCAAAGGCCAGATCAAGTACGAGTTCTGGAAGACGCGCCCGAGGTAGAGCAGCGCGAAGATCGAGGCCGCAAAGCCCGCGGCCCCGATCCACAAGCGGGAAGACCTCCGTTGGATCCACAGCAGCCACGCCGTAAACGGCAGCCAGAGAAAAACTGCGAGCGGGAGGAACGGGTAGGAGCCGAAACGGTCGTCGAGGATCCCGACCTCGAAGAGGACGCCGGCCAGGCCGTAGCCGATGATCCGGTAGGTCTGTGCTCCGTAGGCGATGGTGTCGTCCCAGAGCGCCCCGGGGTCGGCGATGGCGAACGGGAGGATGCCGATGACGACGATTCCGGCGAACACTGCGCCTGCGCGCCAGAGGACCGGGCGGGGGACGGCCCGCGTCAGCATCGCAACCGCGAGAAATGGCACTGCGATGAGCGCGAACTGCTTCAGGAGGACGGCACCGGCGATCGCCGCCGCGGCGAGGAGGTAGCGAGAGCGCGCCACGAGCGCGAAGGACACGACGGTGAGGAGCACGCTCGGGGCGTCCGCGGTCCCGAACCATGCCGCGCGGATCGCCAGCGGATTCGCGGCGAGCGCCGCACCGGCGGCGAGCTTCCAATGCAGCGGCGCGTCGAAGAGGAAGGCGGCTGCGAGGAGGGCCAGCGTGCAGAGGAGGACGAGCATCCGGTAATCGTCGATCGGGCTCGGCAGCAGCCGCCAAGCCGCCGCCGTGAGCGCCGTGCCGGGGAAGTAGGCGAAGTGGTCGAGGGCGACCTGCGGGACGTTCTCGTCGGCGCCGGCGGCCGGATACCAGCGCTCCAGCCCCGACCCGCGGTAGTCGCGGCCGTAAGGATTCTCTCCGTCGAGGATCAACTCGCCCGCCAGGTCGATCTGGTACGTGGAGTCGTTGACGTGGTACCAGGGCTCGCTCGAGTCGCGCAGCCCGATCTGCAGCAGCGTCGCCGGCACGACGAGGGCACCGATCACGAGCGCGCAGACAAGGATCGCGAGCTTCGGCCGCACCGCCCGGCCGGCGAGCAGGAGGCCCGCGGCGAGCGCGACGACCAGGCCGGCGAGAAGCGCAGCTGCCCGCGGTACCGCTTCTTCGAACTGCCGGTCGGCGGCTCGGACGAGAAGCTCGAACGGGCCCTTCGGGTCGACCGAGCCGGGCTTGAAGGGCCACGCACCCGAGCCCAGCTCAGGGACGGTGATCGCGACGAGGAGTCCGAGGACGCCGAGGACCGCGGCGGCGTGACGGCGCGTCATCTGGCGCTGGGGACGCGCTCGGCTTGGACTCGACCCGTTTCGGTAGGCGCAGCCTCGGATTCTCGGACAGCGACCGGCACGGCGAGGTAGGCGGCCCCGACCCCGAGCGCGAGCCAGGTGATCGGATCCTCGAAGAAGCCGCTGTAGGCGAGTGCGTGGGTGAAGAGGGCCAGCAGGACGGCCCCGATCCCGAGGCCGAGCGCGGGCCGCGACCGGCGCAGGATCACGAGCATCCGGACTGCTGCGGCCAGGAGCAGCGCATACAGCACGAAGCCGACGAGGCCCAGCTCGGCGGCAACCGTGAGCGGCGTCGTATGCGACACGAACCTTGCCTCACGCGCGTTCCGCCCGGCTCGGAGCTCGCGGCTCACCTTCGGCTGCGCTCCGAGCCCGGCCCCGATGACCGGCTGTCCGCGCACGACGTCGATCGTCAGCTCCGCGCGCAGCCACCGGCCGCTCGTCAGCTCCCGGATCGACTCGCCCCTCGCCTGAACGGCGATGAAGCCCGTAGCGACGATCACCGCCACCGCAGTCGCTGCGGCGACCGCACGCCGTGCGCTCCGGTCGCCGGCGACGATCGTCACAGCTGCGGCTACGACGAAGAGAGCTGCCCAGCTCGACTGCGAGTACGAGAAGTAGAGCCCCGCGAACATCACCGCCATCAGCGCAGCCGCCGCTGCGACGTGGATGGTCCTCGCCCAGAGCAGGACGAGCAGGACGGCGAAGCCGAGGACGACGTGTCTCCCGTAGAGGCTCGGGTCCGTGAAGAGCGATGTGACCCGGAAGAACGGTGAGTAGGCGTTGGCGACCTCGAGCTGCGGGCCGTAGAACAGCAGCTCTTTCGTCATCTCCTGCCACAGACCGACGAGCGCGAACACCGAGGCGAGCCCCACGGCAATGACGGCGAGCGCTTTGGGGAGCCACGGCGCGAGGTCGCTGCGGGCCACGATCGCGGTCATGGCGGCGAACGGGAGGAGAAAGAAGGCGAGCAGGTTGGCGCCGGCGTCCAGGTCCTGTGTCCAGAGCAGCGAGATGGAGACGAAACCGAGGAACGTTGCCGCCGGAAGGGCGATCAGCCGCGGCGGAGCTGCGACCTCGTTGCGGCGCAGCGCGCGGTAGAGAAACGCCGCCACGGCCGCCGTCAGCACCACGTACAGCGGGATCAGCCGCCCGAGCTTGCCTCCCTCGGCGACCGCGAAGAAGAAGCGATGCTCGCGATCGACGTCGAGTGGGAGGCGGAACGGCGCCGCCAGGATGAGCGCAGGAATCGTCAGCAGCGGGAAGCGGACGAAGATCGCCGCGGCCGCCGCCAGGAGGATCGCGCCGGCCGCGCCGGCGGCCAGCACCGCCGGCGTGAGGAGATCGCCCACCGCGTCGATCCCGGCCATGGAGACTGCCAGCAGCGCCTCGGCGAGGCCGAGAAGCGCGAAGCCTCCGAGC
>JACDAN010000112.1 GCA_013695385.1 Actinomycetota bacterium
TCTCTACGGCTGACGCGTCAGCGAGATGGGATCGCCCGAGCCGCTGCCGGTCGGCGACTTGCCGCCCGCGTGAAGCAGGACGATTCCGACGAGCTGGAGTGCCACGAAGGCCACCGCCAGGATGACGACGACCCTGACCACAGTCTCAGTCGTAGGCGACGGTCGCATAGTGGCCGTTCGGGTGATACTGGACTCGCAGCATCAGCGTGTCGTGCCAGGTGGGCCAACCCGTGGGTGAGTGACAGGCGACCTCGGCCCAGGCCTGAACCTCGACGAGACCGAAGCCGGCCCCACCGTACGTCTTCGCGACGTACGGGCCTCCGGTCGTCCAGCATGCGAAGTCATGGCTCGTTCGGACCGCGCTCGACCGATAGGTGATCTGGCCACCGCTTCCGCACCAGATCGTGTACAGGAACAGGCGGCGGCCGTACGGGAACCATCCCTCGGAGCGTTCGAGCTCCCTGCTCCAGCAGGTTCCGCCTCCACCGCCTTCGAACTGCATCCGGCCGGGGCTCTTGACGGTGCCGCCCTGAGTCTCGACCACCGAGCTTCCTCCCGAGAAGAGCATGTGCGCTTCCTCGACGGAGAGACTCGCCGGCGCCTCCGCCGCAACCGAGGCCGGTGCGAGCACGAGCGCCGCGACGACGCCCGCGATGAGTGAGGTGAGTCGTTTGGTGTGCATGCCAGCGAACCTACGGACGCCGGGCGCACGCGTGGGACACGCCTCGGTGCCTAGTGTGTAAACGCCGCTATGCGGAGATGCTCGCCTGCTCGGCGACGCCGCTCCGGCTGCGAGCCCGCGCGAGGGCGGCGCCGACGAACTCCCGGAAGAGCGGCGCGGGCCGAGTCGGCCGCGACTTGAACTCGGGATGAAACTGGCTCGCGACGAACCACGGGTGGTCGGGCAGCTCGATGATCTCGACGAGGCGGCCCTCCTGGTACGTGCCCGACACGACCAGCCCCGCCTCTTCGAGTCTCGGCCGGAAATGGTTGTTGACCTCGTACCGGTGGCGGTGGCGCTCCTGCACGACCGGCTCGCCGTAGACCTCTCGCGTGCGCGTCCCCTCTGCGAGCTCCACGGCCTGCGCCCCGAGACGCATCGTCCCGCCCAGATCCTCGACCTCCTTCTGCTCGGGGAGCAGATCGATGACGGCGTAGGGCGTCTCGGGATCCATCTCGGTCGAGTTCGCGCCATCGAGACCCACGACGTGCCGCGCGAACTCGGAGACCGCGACGTGCATGCCGAGGCAGACGCCGAGGTACGGGATCATGCGCTCACGCGCGACCCGGCAGGCCATGATCTTCCCCTCCCAACCGCGCGAGCCGAACCCGCCCGGGACGAGGACACCGTCGATCTGAGCGAGCTCCGCCTCGAGCTCCTCGAGCGATGCCCCCTCCGCGTCCACCCAGCGCACGCGGACGGTGCAGCCGTGGTGGATGCCGGCGTGCTTCAGCGCCTCGTGCACCGACAGGTAGGCGTCGTGGAGCTTCACGTACTTGCCGACGAGCGCGATCTCGACGGTCTCGTCGAGCCGTTTGATCCGGCCGGCGAGATCGAGCCACTCGCCGAGATCCGCCTCCCCTTCCGGCAGGCCGAGCTTCTCGCAGACGAGGGTGTCGAGGCCCTCGGCCTGCAACGCCGACGGAACGAGGTACACATCGGGCACGTCGCGGTTCACCACGACCGCCCCGGGGTCGATGTCCGCGAAGAGCGCGATCTTGTCGCGAACGTCGGCGCCCAGCGGCTCCGTCGAGCGGCAGACGACGATGTCGGGGTGGATCCCGATGCGCCGCAGCTCGTTGACGGAATGCTGCGTCGGCTTCGTCTTGAGCTCCCCGGCGGATTCGACGAACGGCACGTAGGTCACGTGGATGTACATCACGTTCTCCGCGCCGGCCTCCCGGCGGAACTGACGGATCGCCTCGAGGAACGGAAGCGACTCGATATCGCCGACCGTCCCTCCCACCTCGCTGATGACGACGTCGGTGTCCGACGCCTCCGCGACGCGGCGGATCCGATCCTTGATCTCGTTCGTGATGTGCGGGATCACCTGCACGGTGGAGCCGAGGTACTCGCCCTTCCGCTCCTTCCGGAGCACCGAGTACCAGACCGATCCCGAGGTGTGATTCGCGTTGCGCGAGAGGTTCTCGTCGATGAAGCGCTCGTAGTGGCCGATGTCAAGATCGGTTTCTGCGCCGTCCTCGGTCACGAACACCTCGCCGTGCTGGAAGGGGCTCATCGTCCCCGGGTCGACGTTGAGGTACGGGTCGAACTTCTGCACCTGCACCTTCAGCCCGCGCGCCTTGAGCAACCGGCCCAGCGAGGCGGCTGTGATGCCCTTGCCGAGAGACGAGACGACCCCACCCGTGACGAAGACGTACTTCGGGGGCCGGGGCCTCATGGTCGGCGTCCCAGCCGGTCGAGACCTGCGAAGGGAGAGGTCCGCTCGATCAGCTCGCCGAGCGAGCGTCTTTCACCGAGGACTGTGAGCCCGGCCAGCGCGGCAATCGCCAGCCACCGGCCCCGTTCCGTGAGACGACTCACGGAAGTCAAGCCTAGCATTGCGCCCAGCGCGTTCGATCCGGCGTCACCCAGCATCGTCCTCTCGCCAAGATCGTAGGGAAGCAGCAGGACGGCGCATCCGAGCGGTGCGCGCGCCGGGAGCGCGGCCACGAGGTAGGCCTTCAGCGCCCGCCCCGGGCGGGTGTCGAGCTGATTCAGGAAGTTCGCCCCGAGTCCCACCAGGAGCGCGCCGGAAAGTCTCCTCGTCGCCAACAGCCCGACTACCGGGATGCCGACCAGCTTGAGGACACCGGTCGTCCGGCCCGAGCTCAGGTGAGCGCGAAAGCCCCGTTCGGACCCGCTCCAGAGGTCGTCGGCGAGACCGAGCAGGGCGACCGCGGTCACGGCTGGGTGCCGGCGAGCCCCGAGCAGCCAGCCTGCGAGTGGCAGGCGAAGCCCGCGAAAGCTCCGGCCCTGCGGACCGAAGGCGAGGAGCACGTCGGCGAGCTGGCGACCCCGGTGGAGGAAACCGGCGGCATCCCGGCCGGTGGGCCTGTGGCGGAGTGGCAGCTCGAGCTCGGCGACGCGAAGCCCGGAGCGGACGGCATCCACTGTCGCACCGACCTCGCACCCGAAACCGGCGGCGAGAGGGAAACAGGTCTCGCGGGCGCGCTGCGAGAACACCCGCTGGCCGGAGAGCGGCTCGACTGCGACGAATCCGGCGTAGGCGCGGATCAGGGATCGCGCCGCGCGTTTAGCGATACCGAAACCTCCCCCTTGGGGCTCGGTGAAAACTGCGATCGCGAGCTCCGCATCGGCCTCGAGCAATGGGCTCAGGTCACCCTCGAGATCTGCGTCGCAGACGAGCAGCGGCCCAGGCGGGGCCACGCGCTCGGCGAGCGTCAGCGCCTGGCCCTTGCCCTGAGCGGGAAGCCGAAGCACCCGCGCCCCTGCACGCTCGGCCACCTCCGCAGTCCGGTCGTTCGATCCGTCGTCGGCAACGATCACCTCGACTCCCGGGAAGACAGCGCGCAGGCGCTCGACCGTGGCGGCGATCCTCTGTTCCTCGTCTCGTGCGGCGACGAGGATCGCGCCGAGCTCACCCACCCGGGAGCGGGGCGAGCGAAAGGGCCTCCACCGGCGGCAGCGGGCCGTCCGTCGCGGACTGCTTCAGGCCGTACTGACCCTCGATCCCACCTGCGAGGAGCACGGCCAGCGCGACCCGGCCGAGATCGGTGTCCACACAGTCGACGCTGGACAGCCCGTGCTGCTCGTACACGGAGATCCTCGACTGTCGCTCGGCCGTGCGCTCGACACCGACCGCGGGGACGCCGCTCGATGCAAGGCCCGCGTACAGCCCGCTGACGAGGCGCTCGGTGGCCACGTCATCGGCTCGCCCCGTGTGGGCGACGACGACCGCGTCGGCTTGGAGGCGGTCCCCCCCGGCCTCCTCCTCGACGATCACGCGACTGAGGGCATCCCAGATCGGAATCTCGCCCCCGCGGACGAGCTCT
This sequence comes from Actinomycetota bacterium, assembly GCA_013695385.1. Lineage (GTDB taxonomy): Bacteria > Actinomycetota > Thermoleophilia > Gaiellales > Gaiellaceae > JACDAN01. The sequence continues at coordinate 4,018 of JACDAN010000112.1, forward strand.
GCTCCCAGTCTGCGGCCGACCTCCTCCAGGGCAAGGTTGCCGAGCTCGGGCCGAAGAGCCCGGCTCACCTCCCTTGCATCGACGGGGAGCTCGAGCGCTCGCATCCTGACGAGCCCGGGGCCGGACGCGTCCGAAATCGTCTGTCGGACATGATCCATCAGGCCGGAATCGGCCGGGCCTACGAAGAGCAGCACGATCTGCGTCCCACGCAGCCGTCCGGTCATCAGCGCCTCGTACGACTCGAGGATGTACCTGTCGGCGGCGCTCTGGCGGCGGCGGAGAAGGTCGGTCTCGGCCTCGGCGGTCTCGAGCCGGCCGTTCAGCTCCTCGATTCGCTGTTCGAGCACCCGGCGCTCGCTTCCCTCGACGTTCGTCTGCGACGAGATGCCGACGCCCACGAGGATGCCGATGATCAGCGCGAGAAAGACGGCCGCCAGCGAAGCGACGTGATAGCGAAGGTCGAACACCCGCGGTGAAGCCTAGAGGCCTCTAGAAGCCGAGCAGATCGCGCAGCCGTAAGCCGAGAAGCTCCAACACCGAGCGGAGCTGCGGCGAGACCGCGACGGCGACCACGAGGGCGCCAAGCCCCGTAGCGGCGAAGAGGACGAGCGGCCACAGCCCCACCTGGCGGCTCACGAGCCGCGAGACGCCCTTCGCGTCGACCAGGATCTCTCCCACACGCAGCCTGGTGAGGAACGTGGAGGACATCCCTAAGCGGTTGCGCTCGAGGAACTCGATCAGGTTGAAGTGCGCGCCGACGACGACGATCAGCTCGGCGCCTTTCTCGTAGGCGAGGAGCAGCGCGACGTCCTCGCTCGTCGCCGGAGCCGGGACGACATGACGCTCGAGGCCCAGACCGTCCACGCGCTCAGCGCCCGGAGCGGTTCCGCCCTCGTAGGCGTGGATCAGGAGCTCGGCACCCGAGCGGAGCGCCCGGTCAGACACGGAGTCCATGTCCCCGACGATCACGTCCGGCTTGTAGCCCGCCTCGAGGAGCGCGTCGGCGCCGCCGTCCACGGCGACGAGCACCGGCCGGAAGTCCCGGACGTAGGGGCGGACGATCCGAAGATCTCGCTTGTGACCCGGACCGCGGACGACGACGAGCGCGTGACGATCGCGAAAACGGGTCTCGAGCGCGGGGAAGCCGATTCCCTCGGAGAGCAGCCGCCCTTCCTCCCGGAGGTAGCGCATCGTGTTCTCGGCGAAGCTCTCGAGTGCCTCGGTGACCCGCCCACGCTGCTCGTGGAGAGCGGCGACGAGCTCCTCGGCGCTCAGCTCGTGCCCCGCAGCGACGCGCGTCCCGTTCCGGAAGAGGCTGGCGCCGCGAACGGTCAGCAGCTCGCCGTCCCCCACCTTCTCGAACAGGTCTGCCCCGGGGGCGTCGATCAGGCGGACTCCACCGCGGACGAGCAGGAGCGGGCCGGGGTTCGGGAAGCGCCCGGTCTGCGACGGCGCGACGTTGACGACGACGCGCACTCCGGACTCGATCAGCTCCTCTGCGGAGACCCGGTCGAGGTCGGCGTGGTCGATGATCGCGATGTCGTCCGGCGAGAGGCGACGAACGAGGTGCTTCGTCCGCCTGTCGAGCCGAGCGTGTCCCGTGTACTCGACGAAGCTCATCTGACGGTCGAGAGAAACTCTCGACCGCCGAGCATACGTTCTAGCTCCTCGCGCCGCTCGTCCTCGGACAGCGCCTCGATCCGGGTATGCGTGGGATCGCCCGGCACTTTCTCGACCCGGAGATGCCGGTCGGCGACGCTCGCGATCTGCGGGAGGTGCGTGATCGTCAGGACCTGCGAGCGCTCGCCGAGCCGGCGGAGCGTCCGCGCGACGGAGTGCGCGGTCTCGCCGCCGATCCCGGCGTCGATCTCGTCGAAGACCAGCGTCATCTTGCCACCGGCAGCTGCAGCGATCGCCAGAGCTATCCGGGAGAGCTCCCCGCCCGACGCGGTTTCCGCCACCGGGGCGAACGGAAGCCCCGGGTTCGGCCGGATCAGGAAGGTCGCCGTGTCCATTCCTATCGCCGACGGCTCTCGATCCGAGAGCTCGACGTGGAACTCGCCCTCCCCCAGGCCGATGCCGCGGAGCTCGACGGCGACGGCGTCGGCAAAGGGCGGGGCCGCTACGCGGCGGGCCTCACGGAGCTCGCCTGCGAGGGCGGCAACGCGCGCCTCGGCCTCCTCCACGGC
>JACDAN010000135.1 GCA_013695385.1 Actinomycetota bacterium
TTTCCGAAGCGCGCCACCGGTCGTCGGTTCGGACGAAGAAGAGGCTCTGGCGGGTGACGCGAAGCGGAACCAGCCTGGGAAAGAGCCCCAGGAGCCAGGCGCCACAGGCCCAGACGACGACGTCCCCTTCCACCTGGCCCGGCAACGCCTCCGTCTGCACAAGCCGCACACCGGCATTCTGCGCCGCCTCGGCCGTCGCCATCGTCGCCTCGGTAGCGCGCAGCACGCCCGCCTCCGGCTCCCACAACAGGAACTCGAGATCGCCTTGCTCGAAGCTCGGGAAGAATCGTTCGCCCTCGTCCGCCTGCAGCCGCTCGACGGGAACGCCTTCCTCACGCAGCACGACCTCGCTCGCCGCCTCCCAACCGTCCTCGCGCCTCCCCAACCACAGCACGCCGCACTCGACGAACAGCTCGCGGCCGCTCTCCACCTCGAGCTCGCGCCAGAGATCTCGCGCCCTGAGCGCCGAGCGCGTGTACCAGGCGTCCGAGCCGTGCGAGAAGCGGATCAGCCGAGATTCACCGCCGGACGCGGCGCGCTCGTGTCCCGGCTCGTGCCGTTCGTACAACGTGACGTCCCAGCCGTCCCGGATGAGGCGGTAGGCGAGCGACGCACCGAAGATCCCGGCGCCGACGATGGACGCCGAAGACACCCCCGGACCCTAGCCTCCTGTCGCCAGCGAAGTCTCTGAGACGGTCAGAGCCCCGTCGGTGACGACGCCGAGCAGCTTGACGTCGTCCGCCCACTGCGTGCCGAGGCCGTCGTCGCCGCGGTTGGGCATCGGGCCCTTGAGCGGCTCCTCCTTCAGCCCGTGAACCATGAGCGACGGCTCGACGCACTGGGGCGGGTGGGACTCTCGGAACCCACTGCAGAGCCGGGCCTCACCGTCTCGGATGAGCAGCGACCCGCGGACGAGGAGTAGCTCGGTGGTGTCCGCCGCGAGTGCGTGCTCGACGGTGATGCCCGGTCCCGTTGCCGATCCAGCCGGTCGAAGCGTCGTCTGGTCGCCACCACCCGACCCGCACCCGGCGAGCGAAGCAACGAGTCCAAGCACAGCAAACCGAAAGCCCATCACTTGAAATACGCCGCCGAGCCCGTGCTCGTCACACGGAGCTCGACCGAGTCGACGCGACCCCTTTCGATCCGCCACGCGCCGAGCTCACCGGTGTCGGCCCGCAGGATCAGGTACGGGCGTCCTTCCCAGAGCCCGATGTTCTCGAGGTCGGTTCTCGACGGCCGCGGCTCCGTCTTGGGATGGGAGTGGAAGGCGGCGAGCTCATAGCCTTCGTCCTCCAGGAAGAAATCGGCCGGGTCGTGCGGCTGCAGCTCGAACCGGTACGGGCTGGCAAGGATGTTCTTGCCGGGCAAGTAACGCTCGGCGACGCCCTCGCGGAAGGCGACCAGGCCGCAGGCCTCGTTCGGCGACTCCTCCCGAGCGTGGGCGGCGAGCTGCTCGCGGATCGGCGCCGGGACTACCAACGGCCTCGTCGTTACGTTGCGCAGAACTCGGCGTAGTCGATGTAGTCCGTGATCGTCGGGCGCTCCCCGCACACGGGGCAATCGGGGTCGCGGCGAACCTGCACCTCGTCCAGCCGGGCGGCGAGGGCGTCGAAGAGCAGCAGACGCCCGATCGCCGGTTCCCCGATCCCGAGTGCAAGCTTCAGCGCCTCGTTTGCCTGGAGCGAGCCGATCACGCCCGGCAGGACTCCGAGCACACCGCCCTCGGCGCAGCTCGGGGCGAGCTCCGGCGGGGGAGGCTGGGGGAAGAGGCAGCGGTAGCAGGGGCCCTCGGGGGGCTTAAAGACGGTGACCTGGCCCTCGAAGCGGAAGATCGACCCGTGGACGACGGGGATGCTGTGCCAGACGGAGGCGTCGTTCAGCAGGTATCGCGTCGGAAAGTTGTCGGCGCCGTCGACGACGAGATCCCAGCCGTCGCCGAGGATCCGGTCGACATTCTCGGAGGTGAGCCGCTCCTCGTAGGTGATCACGTCGACGTCCGGGTTCAGCGCTTCGAGCTCGCGCCTGGCCGACTGTGCCTTGCGCTCGCCTACGGCAGCGGTGGAGTGGAGCACTTGACGCTGGAGGTTCGAAGCGTCGACGAGATCGTCGTCCACGATCCCGAGCCTTCCGATTCCGGCTGCGGTGAGGTAGAGCGCCGCCGGCGAGCCGAGGCCCCCGGCGCCGATCAGCAGGATGCTCGTCTCAAAAAGCCGAACCTGTCCTCTCTCACCGACCTCGGGAATGAGCAGGTGGCGGCTGTACCGCTCGCGCTTCTCCTCACTGAGGCCGCTTTCAGACTCGATCGGGAATCCCAGCGCCTGCCACGCAACGATGCCGCCGGCCATCGAGACGGGCGACTCGTACCCGAGCTCTTCGATCGCCGGAAGGACATGGAGGGAGCGTGAGCCCACCGCGCAGTACGTGATGATCTGCCGAGTCCTGTCAGGCAGGAGCTCCGGAAGCCGGGTCTCGAGCTCCGACATCGGCACGTGGAGGGCGCCCGGAATGTGCGCGACCCGCCACTCGCTGTCGGCCCGGACGTCGAGCAAGAGCGCGTCGTCCGAGGCCAGACGGTCGGGAGTCTCGGAGGCCGTGATCTCGCGGATGCGGGTCCTCCCTTCCACGAAGCGAGGATAGCCGGGGTCTTCGGGCTACCGTGAGGCTCGATGTCCAGGCGATTGCGGGTGGTGCTCGTCGTCGCTGTCGCGGTTGCGGCGGCCGCTGGTGTGGTTGCCGGTGCGGCGTTCTTCGGGAGGGATGACG
>JACDAN010000157.1 GCA_013695385.1 Actinomycetota bacterium
GGATCGGCCTCTGCCGGACGGAGCACATGTTCATGGCCGACGACCGCCTGCCCGTCGTCCGGGAGATGATCATGGCCTTCAGCGAGGACGAGCGGCGTAACGCCCTCGACCGGCTCCTCCCGCACCAGCAGAGCGACTTCGAGGGGATCTTCGAGGCGATGGCGGGCCTCCCGGTGACCATCCGGCTGCTCGACCCGCCGCTCCACGAGTTCCTGCCGCCGCTCGAGGATGCGACGGACGACCGGATGCGCTCCCGCATCAGGGCGCTCCGAGAGTCGAACCCCATGCTCGGCACCCGCGGCTGCCGTCTCGGGCTCATGTTCCCCGAGATCTACGAGATGCAGGTGCGGGCGATCATCCGCGCGGCGATCGCTGTGCGCGAGCGAACCGGCGATCCGCCCCTCGTCGAGATCATGCACCCGCTCGTCGGCTTTCGGGAGGAGCTCCACCGGTTGCGGGCGTTGACGCTCGCCACTGCCGCCGACGAGGGCGAGATCGAGTTCCTCGTCGGGACGATGATCGAGCTCCCGCGAGCCTGCATTCGCGCCGACGAGATCGCGGAGGAGGCGGATTTCTTCTCCTTCGGGACGAACGACCTCACGCAGACAGCGCTCGGTTTCTCGCGGGACGACGCCGAGGGCAAGTTCCTGACGCACTACCTCCAGGACGGGGTGCTCGAGCGCAACCCGTTCGAGACGCTCGACCAGAGCGGGGTGGGAGACCTGATGAAGATCGCGGTCGAGCGTGGGCGCTCCGTGAAGCCGGACATCAAGATGGGCATCTGCGGCGAGCACGGCGGGGAGCCGGCCTCGGTCGCCTTCTGCCATTCGCTCGACCTCGACTACGTCTCGTGCTCGCCCTTCCGCGTCCCGCTGGCGCGGCTGGCGGCGGCGCAGGCGGCGCTCAGCGAGTCGGGCGTCGAGGCCGTCGTCGTCGGCGGCTAGCGCCGAAGCGCCGCATCCCCCGATCGGGTGACGGATTACCCTCCGCGACTTCGTTCCGATCGCAGAGCGAATGGGGCTGATCAAGCCTCTGAGCCGTTACGTCGTGTCGACGGCGCTTCGCCAGTGCGCCGCCTGGAATCAGGCCGGCCTCAATCTCCAGATCTCTATCAACCTGACGATTCCAGACCTGCTGGATTTGGAGCTGCCCGACTGGATCGCCGCTCTTCTCGTCGAGACCGGCGTCTCGCCTTCGCAGGTGGAGGTGGAGATCACGGAGAGCACGGAGAGCACAATCCTCGCCGACCGATTCCGCGTCCGGCAGGTCCTGAATCGCCTCAACGATATGGGTCTTCGGTTGGCCATTGACGACTTTGGGACGGGCTATTCCTCCCTCGCGTACCTGAAGCGGCTGCCCGTGAAGGCGGTCAAGATCGACCGCTCGTTCGTGGTGGACATGTGCGAGGACGTGAGCGACGCGACCATCGTCCGGTCGACGATCGATCTCGGGCGGAACCTCGGGCTCGACGTGGTGGCGGAGGGCGTCGAGACCGAGAGAGTCTGGAACGTACTCCGCGAGCTCGGTTGCACGCTCGCCCAGGGCTATCTGATCGGCGAGCCGAGGTCCGCCGACGATGTGACGGCGCTTCTGGAGGCTGGCTCGGCCCGCGTCCTGGACTCGTCGGTCGCCTGACCTTCCCCCCGGCGGCGGCTTCCGCGGGCTGAACGTCATCGGGCAACTGAAACGAATTCGCCGCTCGTGGCATAGAAGGGGTAGCGGTGAAGACGGACGCCCAACTGATCAAGGAGGCCCGAACCGATCCGGACGCGTTCGCGGCGCTCTACGAGCGGCACGTGCGCTCGCTGCACGGCTGGCTTCGGGCTCGAACGGGCGACGAGGGCGCCGCCATGGACTTGACGGCGGAGACGTTCGCCCAGGCGGCGCTCGGACTTCGCCGGTTTCGGGACCTCAGAGAGGGATCCGCGGCTCCGTGGCTCTTCGGCATCGCCACGAATCTCCTCCGCGGTTACTACGACCGACATCGAGTCGAGACGACGGGTAGGCGCCGGCTCGGGCTTCCACTCCAGCGCTACGACGGAGGTTTTGAGGAGGTCGAGGAGCGCGCGAGGGCCGAAGCGCTCGGCCCGGCGCTCCAGGGCGCACTCGACGAGCTGCCGGAGGGCCAGCGCCGGGCGCTGGAGCTGCGCGTCGTCGGTGAGCGCCCTTACGACGAGGTGGCGTCGTTGCTCGGAACGACCGAGGTCGCCGCGCGTCTTCGGGTCATGCGGGCCCTCGGCTCGCTCTCACGCAAGCTGAAAGGAGCACCCCAATGAACGCATACGACGCTCTCGGGCGTGACCTCCATACGGCCCTCGGCCGCAAGATCGCGCACCGAGCACGCAGAAAACGGATCGTCAAGACGTCGGCGCTGTCGGTCACGGCGGCGGGAATCCTCTCCGCCGGAGCCCTGGCCAGCGGAGTCCTTCCAGGTCTCGACCTCGACCCGACCAGGTGGGAGATCCTCGGCCGGGGTGAGGTCGACGGCAAGGCGAGCTACGTCAACGCGCGCGAGCGAGCCACCGGCTCGGAGTCGACGTTCGTCGAGGAGCGAGATGCCGGGCTCGACCGCTATGACGCGTTCCTGTTGCACCAAAAAACGATGGCGGCCGCGGGATCGACGCCAGACTCGGGGGCGGTCTGCACAGCTGACCAGCTCACGCGCGCCGAGATCGCTGCGCTCGAGACGGTTGCCGCGCTCGTCAGTCCCGGAGTGAGCCAAGAAGCGGGTCAGGGCGAGGTCGCCGCCGCGGTCGAGCCGTTCGGCTGCAGCGGACGCGGCTACGCCGGAGAGCGGGCTCGATGGGTGTACGCCCGGACGGAGCCGATCGAGGCGCTGATGCCCGGAGCCCGAGCGACGGCCCGCCGCTTGCTCGGGGGGTAGCCGCCTAGGTGATGTACGGCTGCACGCGCCAGTACGCCAGGGCGACACTGGCGAGGCCGACGGCGAGCAGACCGACCACGCCGACGACGCCCGGACGGCCGTAGGCGGCATGCGCGCGGCCGAAGCGGGACAGCGCCAGCACGCCGAGCGCGCCTCCGGCAAGGCCGCCGAGGTGCCCGCCGATCGAGATTCCCGG
>JACDAN010000161.1 GCA_013695385.1 Actinomycetota bacterium
GCTCGATCCCGTGCCGCTCGGCCAGCTTGTCGAGATACGGGCGCGTGGCCGCCTCGGCGAGGCGGCACGCCAGGAGGTTCGACTCCTCCGAGCGGGCGCCGTTCCGTCCCTCCCAGACCCCGAACAGGAGCATCATCCGCTCGACATGCGCGGGCGTGAGGGGCGGCCCCATCGCGTAGAGCGGATGTGCGAGCGCGTGCGCGAGCCCGCGGCTGCGCAGGAACGCCACGAGCTCGTAGACCGAGGCGCGGCACGGCTGGAGGTCGTGGTGGTCCTGCTCGCTGAGGTCCCAGACGAGGACGTGCAGCGGCAGCTCGTCTTCGGGGAACCGGGTCGTCACCTCCACGGAGAGGAACGCGCCCGGCAGGTCGGCGATCCGGAGCGCGCCCTCGAGCGTGTTGTGGTCGCTGATCGTGACGAGCGCCATCCCGCGCGCCTTCGCGACGCGGTAGACGCGCTTGGGATCGGTGAACGACTCCGGCAGCCCTGCGCGGCGCAGCGCGTAGTTGCCGCTGTCGGTCGAGTAGCGGGAGTGGACGTGCAGGTCGCAGCGGACTCGCATCGCTCTGCACCAACAGGTACCGCGTCCGGTGGACGACCCCTGCGCGAAGCGCCTCGATGTCACCAACCCCTTACCAGATGTCCGCCGTGTCGACACGCCAGGCCGATCGCACGCGGCAAGCGCGTCATGCGCGAGTGGATCGCGGTTCAGAATCCTGACGAGCGTCGCTGGTTGACACTCGCCGAAGAAGCGCAGCCTTCGGTCGCCGCTGAACCGCGCCGCGGAACAGCTGCCGCTGGCCGATCTCCGCACGAACCGATGCGATGCCACCAACCCCTCACCAGATCCGCGCCGGACGGCGACGCTCGAGCACGATCCTCACAGCTCTCTCACGCACAGTTCACGAGGCTGCTACCCACGTCGGACCCGGGGACCCGAACAATGCCCCCGACCGCTCGATCCCGGGCGGCCGAGACAGCACAGCTCAAGAGAGGAGCAAGAGGATGATCAGACATCTTCCGGAGGTCTTCATCGAAAGCCACGGCGCACGGAGATGCCGCCGCTGCGGCGAGCCGATCCCCGCGAGCGACCATTTCGGGACGAGCGAGGGCGTCTGCCGTCCCTGTCGAGGACGGTGACCGCGATCCGCCCGGCGCGGCGCTGGATTGGGCCCGCTTGCACCCCGATCTCACATTCAGCGGGGACGGGCCGTTGTAGCACGTATGCACAGGCAGATCCCATCCCGGGTCGCCAGTAGGGCAAGCGCGCTCCCATGCGAGCGAGAGGAGATTCGATGAGTCAGCTGCGGCTCTACGACTACGTCGCCTCGGCCAACTGCTACAAGGTGCGGCTGTTACTGGCGCAGCTCAAGCGCCCCTACGAGCGGATCCCGGTCGACATCTTCGCCGGCGAGACGCTGACCGACGACTACGCGGCCAAGAACCCGATGCGGACGACGCCCGTCCTCGAGGACGAAGACGGCCGTTTTCTGCCGGAGTCGAACGCGATCCTCCTCTACCTCGCCGACTCGACGCCGTTCCTGCCCAGCGAGGCATTCGAGCGCGCGCAGGTCGTTCGCTGGCTGATCTACGAGCAGACCGATGTGATCCCCACGATGGGCGGGCTCCGCTTCCGGCTCCTCGTCGGCCGCCTGGCGGCATCCGACGATGACGCCATTCGTCGCAAGCAGGGGGGCGAGGAGGTGCTCCGCCTGCTCGACGATCACCTCGCCCAGCACGAGTTCTTCGTCGGCGAGCGCTACTCGGTGGCTGATGTCGGGATCTACGGCTACGTGCACGTCGCCGGCGAGGCCGGGATCGACATGCAGCCTTACGAGAACCTCCGTGCCTGGCTCGAACGGGTGCAACGCCAGCCGGGATACATGAACGACCTCGAGCCCTACCCGCCGAACGCCGCTCCCGGCGCGGGGCGTTCGCTGTACGACTGACGGCGTTTCTCAGCGTTCGTCGGGCTTCAGTAGAGATTCGGTCGCGAGGATGCCCCGTCTGTCTCCTGGGACTCGGATCGTGATCATGATCGGGCCGCTCGCCTACCTGGCCCACGATCTCGAGGAGGCTCTCGGCAGCGACCGCTCGAATCGGATACTCCGGGAGCCCGCGCCCGGTTACCTGATCGCCTTCATCTACCCGATCACGGCGACGCTGCGGACCTTCCTCGAGAAGAAAGGTCACTCGCCCGAGCAGGTCGAGAAGATGCAGGATGCCTGGCGGAAGTCGGTCGTCCTGCAGGTCGTGCTCTGGTCGCAGCCCTACATCGTGGCGGGGGATTTCTGAGAGCGAGCACCTGTAGGTTTCTGCCATGGACGTCGCCGAGTGGATCGAGCGCTACCGCCGCGCCTGGGAGCAGGCGGACGCCGACGCGGTCGTCGAGCTCTTCACGGAGAACGCTTCCTACCGAAACAACATCTTCCGCGAGCCGCACGTCGGGCGGGCGGCGATTCGTGCCTACTGGGAGCAGGCGACCGGGACACAGTCGGAGATCGAGGTTCGTTTCGGGCGTCCGGTCGTCGAGAGCGACCGGGTCTCGGTGGAGTGGTGGACGACGATGGACGAGGTGGACGAGGGCGAGCTCACGCTCCCTGGCTGTCTGGTCCTCCGCTTCTCGCCGGAGGGGCTCTGCGAGGAGCTCCGCGAGTACTGGCACTTCGAGAAAGGGCGCCGCGACCCGCCGGCAGGCTGGGGTGAGTAGCGCGCGCGAGCTTGACGTCGCCCCGTTCGTCGCGCGACGTGAGCTCGGGACGGGGGCCCACGGGCGCCGGTGGGCCCCCGTCCCATCT
>JACDAN010000173.1 GCA_013695385.1 Actinomycetota bacterium
CGCCGATATCCCAGCGGTCGCACATCGCCCAGAGGGGCAGTAGAGCGATCAGGGCGTGCTCCGCGGCGTGGAGCGAGCCGAGCAGGCGAGGCATCTCCTGCAGTCCTTCGAGCAGCGGCTCCTCCGGCGCGAACCACACCGCCTCGGTGTCGAAGGAGGTCTCGGGGAGGTCGAGCGCCACGGTCTCGATGGTCTCGCCGTCGCCGATCCGTTTCCGCTGATAGGCGACGACCTGCTCGGTGACGTTCACGCGCCCGAACGAGAGGTCGACGCCGAGGCGGCGCTCGGATCGCGTTGCCTCTTCGATTGCGGTCATCGTGTCTTTCTTCGTTTGGGTGTACTCGTCCCCGGCGTACGGCTCGACGAGCGCGGCGCGTTGCTCGAGGTCGAGGGCGACCACCCGATACGACTCGCCGAGATGGAGGTAGACGGCGCCCTCGTGGACGGTCGAGTACGCGCGCTCCCGCTCGACGACGCCGAGAGGCGAGCCCGACAGGGTGTCCACGACGGTGAACGAGTCCGGTGTGCCCGATCGGAGGCCGAAACGGCCGGCGGGGTAGTGTCGTCCGGCCCAGACGAAGCTCTCTCCCTTCTTTCGGAGCTCCGGGAGGACCGCGGCGCGCTCGAGCGCCTCGGGCCCGAGAATCTCGGCGTCTCCCTGGTCGAGCGGTGCCTCGAATGCGGCCGCGTGGACGTGGCCGTCGAGGACGCGCGGATTCGCATGGTCGAGGATCGCCGCCTCGACGCGGCGGCCGAGTAGAGCCTCCGCGTCGCGCATGAAGAACTGGTCGAGCGCATCCTCGGTGGCGACGAGGGCGGCCAGCCCGTGACCCCGGCGGCCGGCGCGGCCCCACTGCTGTCGCAGGCTGGCGATCGTTCCCGGGAAGCCGACGCAGATCACGCAGTCGAGCAGCCCCACGTCGATGCCGAGCTCGAGCGCGTTCGTGGCGCTGACTCCCAGGAGGTCGCCGCCGACGAGCCGCTGCTCGATCTCGCGCCGCTGGGCGGGGGTGTAGCCGGCGCGATACGGCGAGAGGCGGGTGGCGTCGCCCAGGCGCTGCGCTGTGAAGCGGTGGACGAGCTCTGCGGCCTTTCTGCTCTTCGCGAAGCAGAGCGTGCGGATCCCGCGCTCGACCAGGGTTGCCATGAGGCGCGAAGCTTCTCCCAGGGCGCTGGCGCGAAGGCCGAGCTCGTCGTCCGTCAGCGGAGGGTTCCAGAGGAGGATCGTCCGCTCGGCCTTGGGCGCGCCGTCGTCCGAGATGACCGTCGCGTCCACGCCGAGGAGACGCTGCGCAAGATCTCCGGGGTTCGCGATCGTCGCCGAAGCGAGGAGGAACTGCGGGTCGGCGCCGTAGATTCGTGCGAGTCGGCGCAGGCGGCGGAGGACGTTGCCGACGTGGGAGCCGAAGACGCCGCGGTAGACGTGGGCCTCGTCGACGACGACGTAGCGAAGGTTGTGCAGGACGTCGCCCCAGCGCTCGTGGTGCGGCAGGACTCCGACGTGGAGCATGTCGGGGTTCGTGAGGATCAGGTTCGCCCACTTGCGAATCTGCCAGCGGCGGTCGCTCTCGGTGTCCCCGTCGTAGATCGCAGGCTTGATCCCGGGTGGCTTCAGCCGCGTGAGGGCGCGCACCTGGTCCTGCGCAAGAGCTTTCGTCGGGTAGAGGTAGAGCGCGCGCGTCTTGGGCTCCCGCGCCAGCGCGTCGAGGACCGGGAGGTTGAAGGCGAGTGTCTTGCCGCTGGCCGTTCCGGTGGCGACGACGAGGTGCTCGCCGCGTTGCGCGGCCTCCCAGGCCTCCGCCTGATGGGTGAAGAGCTCGTCGACACCGGCTGTGGTGAGAGCGGCTCGGACGCGCGGCTCGAGGCTCTCGGGAAGCGGCGCGGTGCGGGCCTTGCGCGCGGGCTCCTCGCCGACATAGGCGACCTCCTCCCCCTCCAGCAGGTCTTCCCAGAGAGCAGAGGCGGGCTTCGTCGCCACGCCCCGATCGTAGTGGCAGGCCGCTAGAGTTCTCGGACCGGGGTGCCCCATCGGGGGCTGAGATCACACCCGTCGAACCTGATCCGGGTCATGCCGGCGAAGGGAGCTCAAGTGTCCGTTCTTCGTTGTCTGACGATCGCCGGCTCCGACTCCGGGGGCGGGGCCGGGATCCAGGCCGACCTGAAGGCGTTCGCGGCGGCCGGGTGTCATGGGATGAGCGCGATCGTTGCGTTGACCGCGCAGAACACCGTCGGCGTGAGCGCGGTGCACGAGGCGCCGGCGGAGTTCGTCAGGGCACAGCTCGACTCGATCTTCGAGGACCTGGGCGTCGACGCCGTCAAGACCGGGATGCTGTTCTCCCGGGAGCTGATCCAGTTCGTGGCGGGCTACCTCGCCGACCGGCCCGTTCCACTAGTCGTCGATCCGGTGATGGTCGCCAGCAGCGGCGCGAAGCTCCTTCAGGACGACGCGGTCGAGGAGCTTGTCAGCAAGCTCTTTCCGCTCGCCACGGTCGTTACACCGAATTGGCACGAAGCGCAGGTTCTCGCCGGCCAGGTCCGAGGCACAGTCCCTCAGACCCGTTCGGAGTTGGCGGTCGCGATTCGGGACCTCGGTGCCGCCGCAGTGATCGTGACCGGCGGCCACGGCGACGAGGCCGTCGACCACCTGTTCGACGGCGAGCACCATCTCGCGATCCCGGTGCCCCGCTACGACGTCGCGGCGACGCACGGCGCAGGTTGCACGCACTCCGCGACGCTCGCCGCCCTGCTCGCGCACGGTCTCCCGCTCGAGGAAGCGGCTCGGGGCGCCGCCGAGGCGGCCGCGGAGGCCGTCCGCACCGGGCTCATCGAGCTTGGAGCAGGCGAGGGGCCGGTGGACATCCTCGACGTGAAGGAGCGGCATGGCGATATCGCCCGGCGAGACGCTGCGCGAGCTGCGCGAGCGTAAGCCCCTCGTCCACCAGATCACGAACTACGTCGTCATGAACGAGACGGCGAACGCCACGCTCGCGCTCGGCGCACTGCCGGTGATGGCCCATGCGCTCGGCGAGGTCGAGGAGATGGCCTCGGTCGCGGGCGCCCTCGTTCTCAACATCGGGACGCTGTCGGAGCCCTGGGTCGACGCCATGCTGCTCGCCGGAAAAGCCACGTCCGCGCCCATCGTCCTCGACCCGGTCGGCGCCGGCGCGACACGGTTCCGCACGGAGACGGCGAAGCGCCTCCTCGGGGAGCTGACCGTGACCGTTCTGCGCGGCAACGCCGCCGAGGTGGCGACCCTGACGGGCCGGCAGGCGGAGATCCGTGGCGTCGAGTCGATCGGGGCGGAAGGTTCGGCGGCCGACCTGGCGCGCGACGCTGCACGGGCGCTCGGTTGCGTCGTGTCCGTGACCGGACCGACGGATCACATCTCCGACGGAGACCGCGTCATCGCCGTCTCGAACGGCCATCGGTTGCTCGCAACCGTGACCGGCACAGGCTGCATGTCGAGCGCAGTGACGGGCTCGTTCCTGGCCGCAAAGCCGGACCGGCCGCTGGAGGCTGCTGCCGAGGCATTGATCGCCTTCGGGGTTGCGGGCGAGGACGCCGCGAGGGACGCTCGCGGTCCGGGCACCTTTCATGCCGCGTTGTACGACGGCCTCTACAACCTCGATCCGGCGACGCTCGACGCCCGCGCAAAGGTCGAGGAATGAGGCTTCATGCGATCGTGAGCGATCTCGCGACGGCGAGGTCTGCGATCGACGGCGGAGCCACCGTGATCCAGCTTCGCCTCAAGGACGTCTCCACCGAGGAGCTCGTGGAACGAGGCGAGGCCTACCGCGAGCTCTGCGACGACACGGGCGTGACCTTCGTGGTGAACGACGACGTCGCTGCCGCCGTCCGGCTCGACGCCGACGGAGTGCACCTCGGACAGGACGACGACGGCACCGAGAGGGCTGTAGCGACGCAGCTCATCCTGGGCCGCTCGGCCGCGAGTGTCGCCGAGGCGATCGGCGCGGTCCGAAGCGGTGCCGCCTACATCGGAGCGGGCCCTGTCTGGGCGACGCCGAGCAAGCCGGACGCGGATGCGCCGATCGGGCTCGGCGGCCTGGCCGAGATCTGCGCTGCCGTCAAGATCCCGGTCGTAGCGATCGGCGGGATCGACGCGTCGAACGCGCGACTCTGCATCGAGGCGGGCGCGACCGGAGTTGCGGTCGTGCGGGCGGCGCACGATGCCGCGGTCCTGAGTGCGGCTCTCTGAACTCGGCGAGCACGGCTTCCTCGGGGAGCTCGAGCGTCGCGGGCTCGCCCAGGCGATCGAGCACGACGCCGCCGTCGTCGACGGGCTGGTTGTGACGCAGGACGCCCTCGTCGAAGGCGTGCACTTTCGTCTCGACTGGATCTCGTTCAGGGATCTGGGATTCCGAGCCGCCGCCGTGAACATCAGTGACCTCTCCGCCTCGGGCGCGACTCCGAGCGCACTCGTCGTCACTCTGGCCGCACCGCCGGATACGGACGTAGGCGACCTGTACGAGCTCTACCGGGGGATCGCCGAGACGGGCGTGCCGGTCGTCGGGGGAGACACCACGAAGTCCGCTTCGCTCTCCCTCTCCGTCACCGCGCTCGGACGCTCGGACCGGGTTCCCGGGCGCGCAGGCGCCAGGCCCGGCGATCACCTCGTCGTCACGGGCCCCCTCGGGGCCGCAGGCGCCGCGTTCCGGGAAGGACGGTACGTGCGGCCGCCGATCAGAACGGAGGAGGGACGCAGCCTGGCCCGCAGCGCACACGCGATGCTCGACATCTCGGACGGGATTGCGCAGGACGCCGCGCACATCGCCCTCCGGTCCGGCGTTCGCTGCACGATCGACCTCGACCGCGTCCCGATCGCCGAAGGGGCGACCCCGGACGACCTCGGCTTCGGCGAGGACTTCGAGCTCCTTGCGGCCGTCCCCGAGTCCGACTTCCATGTCGTCGGCCGATGCGAAGCGGGCGAGGGCGTGGAGCTCCTCCGGAACGGCGAGCCGTACAGCCTCGCCGGCTGGGATCACTTCAAGGAAGCCACGTAGCCCAGGCCCGCTCGTAGTGCGTGGCGGCGCGGGCCCCGACGACGGTCTCGCGTGGCTCGCCACCGTCGAAGAGGATCGTTGTCGGAAGTGAGAGAACGCCGTAGCGCGAGGCGCTGAGCGGATTCTGGTCGACGTTGAGCTTCGCGAACCCGACCGATCCCGCGGCACGGTCTTCGAGCTGGGCCAGCACCGGCTCGAGGGCATGGCAGGGTCCGCACCACGGGGCCCAGAAGTCCACAACGACGGGCCGGTCGGACTGCAGCACGTCCGCCTCGAAGCTCGAATCGGTGACTTCCCGCACCGCCCCAGCGTACTCAGAGCCTGCCGAGCAACGCCGCCAGCCGGAGCGCGGGAACCTTCCAGATCGCCTCCACCACGATGGCGTTGCTCATCTTCGAGCCGCCCACCTCCCGGTCCGCGAAGGTGATCGGCACCTCCACGACGCGAAACCCGGCGCGCAGCGTGCGATACGTCGTCTCGATCTGGAAGGCGTAGCCCTTCGAGTGAATCGCGTCCAGGTCGATCTCTTCGAGCACCGCTCGCCGGTAGCACTTGAATCCCCCGGTCAGGTCACGCACGGGGAGGCCGAGCAGCACCTGGGCGTACAGCGACCCACAACGTGAGACGAGACGCCGAAGGAGGCCCCAGTTCTCCGTCCCCCCGCCGCGGACGTAGCGCGAGCCGAGGACGAGGTCAGCCTCGCCGGCTGCGGCCGCCAGCCGCGGTACGTCTTCCGGGTTGTGCGAGAAGTCGCAGTCCATTTCGAACACGAGGTCGGCGCCGAGCTCGAGCGCGCGCCGAAAGCCCGCGAGGTACGCGGGACCGAGTCCCTCCTTCCGCGGCCGGTGAAGGACGACCACGTCCTCTCGCTCCGAGGCGAGCCGGTCCGCGATCGCGCCGGTCCCGTCGGGCGAGCTGTCGTCCACCACGAGGATCACGCAGTCCCCGGGCAGCGCCTCCCCGAGCGCGGCCACCATCGATTCGAGGTTCTCGCGCTCATTGTAGGTCGGGAGGCAGACGACGATCACGACCCTATGATCGTGGCGTGGCCGCGACGCTGCCCCGGAACGCGCAGGTGGCCGAGCAGTTCGACCTGCTCGCCGACCTACTCGAGTTGGAGGGCGAGGAGCAGTTTCGCGTCATCGCCTACCGGCGTGCGGCCGATCTGATCCGTTCCGCGGCGGGGCCGATCGCCCGACTGGCGCTCGACGGCGAGGCGAAGAAGCTGCCGGGAATCGGCAAGACGATCGAGTCAAAGATCGTCCAGATCGTCGACTCGGGCGAGATCGAGGCGCTCACCAAGCGCAAGGCGCGGATCCCGAGCGGCGTGGCCGAGTTCCTGCGCCTTCCCGCGCTCGGGCCCAAGACCGCCCGCCGGATCTGGCAGGAGCTCGGGATCACGACCGTCGCAGACCTGAAGAGGGCTGCCGAGGCCGAGCGGCTTCGCACCCTTCCCGGCCTCGGCGCGAAGACCGAAGAGCGGATCCTGCGTGCCCTCGCGGAGAAGCCGCAGGAGAAGCGGACGCTGCTGGCGGCGGCGCTGCCCGCCGTTCAGGCGGTCGTCGACGTCCTGCGGGAGCACCCTGCGAGTACCCAGGTCTCGGAGGCAGGGTCGGTACGGCGTCGAACCGAGACCGTTCGCGACCTCGACATCATCGCCACCGCCTCCGACCCCGCGGCGTTGACCGACTACCTCACGAAGCTCCGTTGGGTCTCCGAGGTCGAAGCTCACGGAAAGACGAAGGCCACAGTGGTCTCGCACGACGGGCTTCGGTTCGACCTGCGGGTCGTGCCGCCGGACTCCTACGGCAACCTCCTGCAGCACTTCACGGGCTCGAAGCGCCACAACGTCGCGCTGCGCGAGGACGCAGTCCGGCGTGGGCTGTCCGTCTCGGAGTACGGCGTAAAGGACGTCGAGAGCGGCGAGGTCTTCACCGCGGTCTCCGAGGAAGAGCTCTACGAGCGGCTCGGCTACCAGTGGATCCCGCCGGAGCTCCGGGAAGGAGCAGGTGAGCTCGAAGCCGCCCGTCGGGGAGAACTACCGAAACTCGTCGAAGTCGGCGACTTGCGTGGCGACCTGCACATGCACTCGACCTGGTCGAACGACGGCAAGAACACGCTCGAGGAGATGGTGCACGCCGCCCGAGACCGCGGCTACGACTACGTCGCGGTCACGGACCACGCGCACTACCTTCGAGAGGGCCGGTTCCAGGCCCAGTGGGACGAGATCGCCGAGCTTGCGCCCCGGCTCGAGCCCTTCCGGATTCTCCGCGGCGTCGAGGTCAGCATCCGCGCTGACGGCTCCGTCGACATGTCGGACGATGACCTCGCCGGGTGCGACTGGGTGATGGCATCACTCCACTCGGCGTTCGACAAGAGCCCGACCGAGCGTGTGCTGTCGGCAATGGAGAACCCGCACGTCGACTGTCTCGGCCACCTGACGGCCCGCAAGCTGAATCGCCGCGGCGGCGCCGACCTCGCCCTCGACCGTGTCTTCGAGAAAGCCGTCGACACCGGGACGCTGATCGAGATCAACTCGCAGCCCGACCGTCTCGACCTCCGCGATGTCCACGCTCGGGCGGCGGCCGAGGCCGGCGTTCAGCTCGTGATCTCCACCGACAGCCACGAGCTCGGCGCACTCGCGTACATGGAGCTCGGCGTCGCCCAGGCCCGGCGCGCGTGGCTGACGAAGAAGCAGGTCGCGAACACGCGCACCTGGCGGCAGCTCCTGAAGCTCAAGAAGCCCTAGAGAGTCAGAGCTGGCGTAGGAGCTCGAGCAGCCCGGAGGTCCCGTCCACGACGAAATCCGCCGCATTGAGCAGGGCGGGATTCATCTCGCGCGAGCCGACGGCGACCTTGACGGCGACGTCGAGATCCGCGTCGTCGAGGCCGCGAAACGCGTCGAGGTCGGTCGTGTCGTCGCCCGCATACAGCGCGCGAGTCAGCGCGCGATCGGCAAGGAGAGTTTGCGCGGCCGTTCCCTTGTCGACGTCGATCGGTGGACGGACCTCGATGACCTTGCGCCCCTGCTGAACCGCGAGACCGACGGTCTCCGCGCCTTGGACAACCCGCGCTATCGCGGCTTGCGCCTCGTCCTCGCCCGCCTCCCGGTAGTGGAATGCCGCGGTCACCGCGGCCTTCGTCTCCACCCTCCACGGCCAATTCACGTCGGCGATGAGCCGCTCGATCAGAGGCGTGTACTGCGGCACGCCCGGATGATTTTCCAGGCCGTGCACGCCGACGTACTCGACGCTGTCCAGGCCGACGAGCCGGGCTGCGTCCGCTGCGGGCCGGCCGCTGATACAGGCGACGAGCGCATACCTCCCGACCAGGCGCTCGACCTCGCGTCGTGTTTCGTCGGGGACGACGGCGTCCTCCGGCCGATCGACGATCGGCGCCAGCACTCCGTCCACGTCGAGGAGGACGGCGGCCCGTCCAGGCTCGCTTCGAAACCGCACAAGTCGAACGGGGGCGTTCATGGACCTAGAATATGTGGGTGCGGCTGGCGCTCATCGGGCTCGCGGCCGGGTTCTTCAGCGCGATCTTCGGCGTGGGCGGCGGCGTCGTGATCGTGCCGCTGCTGATTCTGTTCGCCGGCCTTGCCCCTCATCCGGCGACCGGCACCTCCCTTGCTGCAATCGGCCTGATCGCCCTGGCCGGCACCGTCGCCTACGGTGTCCGAGGCGAGGTCGACTTCGAATATGCGGCCGTTGTCGGCCTCCCCGCAGCCTTGGGTGCGCTGGCCGGCGCGCGTCTT
Source organism: Actinomycetota bacterium (assembly GCA_013695385.1). Classification (GTDB taxonomy): domain Bacteria; phylum Actinomycetota; class Thermoleophilia; order Gaiellales; family Gaiellaceae; genus JACDAN01. Next base: position 8,779 of record JACDAN010000173.1, read on the forward strand.
CAGCAGCGGCTTCCGGCCCGGACGCTGGCGCTCGGGTTCGCGGTGGTGCTCACCGCCGTAGCCGTGGCGCTGCTCACCTGATGGGCGCGGTGCTGGCAGCCGTCGTCCTCGGCCTCTTTGCGGGAGTCCTGGCCGGATTCTTCGGCGTTGGAGGTGGGATTCTGTTCGTTCCGACGCTCGCCCTTGTTCTCGGCCTGAGCCAGCTGGGGGCGGAGGCGACGTCGCTCGCCGCAATCCTCCCGACGGTGGCCGCCGGTGCCTGGCAGCAGCACCGGTACGGCAACGTGCGGTGGGGGATCGCCGCCGTCGTCGGCGGGGTGGCGATCCTGGGGGTGGAAGCAGGCGTCCGCGTCGCCGAGGCGGTGCCCGAGGAGGTCCTGCGCCGCCTGTTCGCCGTGCTCATGCTCTGTGTGGCGGCCCAGATCGCATTTCGCGCGCTTCGGTCCCAGCACTCGGAGTAGGAGGTTCTCGTGCATCAGAGGCTCCCGCTCTATCCTCAGGGACATGGCGCGGCCGGAAGAGCTGTGGATTCCGCTCGTCGACGAGCCGATCGGCAGCATCGTTGCCCAGATCCAGGAGGAGGACCCGGAGCTCGAAGCGCTTGTGTCCTCGCCACACCGGCTCCTCGCCTTTCGGACGTTCGCGTATATCCGAGTGGGCCTCCTGTTCGGGGAGCTGCTCATCGAGCACGACGTAGGGTCGTCCGAGCGCTCCGCCACGTGGATCGAGGAGCTCTTCGCCGTACCTCACCATCGCGCAGCCGTCGCGCGTGAGGTGCGTGCGGTAGCCGAGGAGATCGCCTCTGACCCCTCCTATGCAGAAGAGGATTCGGTGGGACCGGACGACGAGGTTCGCCGACGCTTCCGCGAATTCGCGAAGCACCGCCTAGAAGACGCCTGACCGGAAGCTCTAAGGGGAAGTCAAGGCGGTTAGGGCGAAGACGGCCCCGAATCCCGCGAGCGTCACGGCGATCCGCAACCTCGACGGGTGGCGGTGCGCCTCGGGGAGGAGATCCGTGGCCCCGATGTACAGAAAGACCCCGGCGTAGAGCGCCAGGAGGTAACCGAGAGTCTCCTCCGAGACGTCGATCGCGGCGCCCGCTGCGGCGCCGAAGAGCGGTGCGACGGCGATGAGGGTGAGCCAGCGAATCGCGATCCGCCGGCTTCCGCCCTGGCTGAGCACGAAGGTCACCGCGTTCACGCCGTCGGCGAAGTCGTGCGACATCACCGCGAAGAGGACGAGCAGGCCGGTCTCGTTGTCGAGGCCGAAGGCCAGCCCGATCCCCAGGCCGTCCGTGAACGTATGGAAGGCGAGCGCCCCTGCGCCAAGTGCGCCGACCTGAGGATGGGAGCGGGCCTGCTCGGGCTCGTCACGGTGATGAAGGACGAGAAAACGGTCGGCGACGAAGAACAGGATGAATCCGGCACCGACGACCCACGTCACCCGATGATCGTTGCCGACGGCTTCGAGTGCCTCTGGAATCAGATCGAAGAGCGCGACGGCGACGACGATTCCGCCCGAGAGAGCGATCGCCGTTCGGAGCTCCCGGTGCAGGCGGAGCGCTACGGCGCCCCCGACCAGGGTCGAGATCACGGTCAACGCGGCCAGAGGGACGGCGATCCACGTCACGCGCAGCGGGCGCAGGTGCCGTAGACGTCGAGCTCGTGCCCTTCGGCTCGGAAGCCGTACCGGCGGCGGAGCTCGGCCGGCGAGGGCGCCCCACAGAGCTCCGTCTCCTCGACGGCGCCGCAGGCCAGACAGACCAGGTGATGGTGGTGTCCCGGCTCGCACCGCACGTACGCGGGCCGAGCGTCGCCGGTGAGGGGCCGTACCGATCCCGTTTGCCGCAGTAGCTCGACGGTTCGGTAGACCGTGGCGATTCCCAGGCCCGGGTTCCGGCGCCGTGCAACCTGGAAAAGGCTCACGGCCGTGAAGCTCGACCGGCGGGCCGCGATCGCGTCGAGAACGGCTCGACGCTGAGGCGTGAGTCGCGTGCTGGCGGGCAGCAGCAGGCCTCGGTAATCGGTCTCCGTCGGAAGAGCGCGCCCTTTCCCGGCCATCGCCTGATGATAGTGATTCTCACTCTCGTGGCGGGAAGCGACGCACCAACGATTGTGTGTGGTTGTGCGCCGAAAACGGGAGGAGCCGACGGCTTCGCCCATAATGTCCCGGCGTGGTCAGGCGATCCTCGATCCTGCTCGGCGTCGCTGCGGTCCTCGCGCTCACGGGATCGAGCGGCATCTCCTCTGCTGTCGGCGGGGGGACTGCGAGCGCAGAGGCAGTCGCGATCCAGGTGTCAGTGCCCGGCCGGGAGGGCGCGAGCGCCGGGGCGGTTTCGGGACCGCCGGATGCCGTCGGCATCGGCGGTGCCTTCGCATACCCCGCCGACGGTTCGATCGCCCGGGCGTCGTCCGTCGCCTCCAGCGTGAGCGGGGCGGAAGGAGCGGCTTCGACTGCGTCTGCGACGACCACGGTCTCGGGCCTCTCCCTGTTCGGGGGCGAGGTCACGGTGTCGTCCATCACTGCGAAGGCGACCGCGCAGGCCAGGGGGAAGGCCGTTTCCGGAGGCACCTCCGGCTCCGGTGTGAACGGGCTGGTCGTCGGCGGACAAGGTGTCGCCACGGCCCCGGGGACATCGGTCGCCCTTGGTGACTGGGGCACGGCGGCGATCCTGCAGGGGGCCTCGGCGGCGTACTCCGGGGAGACGATGCCCGGCTATGCAGCGGGGATCACCGCCCTCCACGTTTCCCTGACCGCCGAGCACGCGGGACTTCCGGCCGGCACCCAGATCGTGGTTGGTTTCGTCGACGTCGAAGCCCAGGGCGCGCCCCCGGCGGAGAAGCCGAAGCCGGCGAAGCCCGAGAAGGCGCGTCAAAAGCCCCGAGCTAATGCCGACAAGGCCGGGAAGAAGGAGGACGGCGGTCGGGCCTCGGGCCCAGTTCTGGTGCGTCCGGTGCCTACGGACGTCATCCCCAGGCTGACCGCGAGCGGCTACGTATTCCCGGTCTACGGACCCGCGTCGTTCTCGAACACCTTCAATGCACCGCGCGGGGCGTACGTCGGCGGCTGGCACCACGGGGAGGACATCTTCGCCCCACTGGGGGCACCCGTGCTCGCCGTGGCCAACGGCATCGTCTACTCGGTCGGGTGGAACGACGTCGGCGGCTTGCGCCTCTGGCTACAGGACACTGCGGGCAACGAGTTCTACTACGCCCACCTCTCGGCATTCTCGCCGCTTGCCGTCAATGGGGCGTCGGTTCGCGCCGGCGATGTGCTCGGCTTCATCGGCAACACCGGGGACGCACAGGGCACGCCGTACCACGTGCACTTCGAGATTCATCCGGTCTCGCTTCTGTACCTCGGGTACGACGGGGGCGCGGTTGCGCCCTACCCGTACCTGATGGCCTGGAGGCGGCTGACGGACATCTCGCTCACCGGCGTCGCCGAGTGGGCGCCGCCGCTCGCGGGATCGAGCCGAGCGCCGAGGCCCGGCGCGATCTTGCTCCAGACACGCGATATCTCCAGCGCAAGCGGCCTCGAGCCGGGCTCTCTCAGGCGTGCGCTGCGGGCGTCAGACGATTCGAGCGCCGACGGCGCGCTAGCCGGCGTCGTCCCGCGAGGCCGAGAGGGCCTGCGAGCGCTAGCCCGGACCCTCGGCGGCCCCTAGCCGGGCCGCCGGCCTTCGCGCAAAGTCTTGCGACTTTCCGCGACCCTTCGGAAGCCGGGCGCGCGCTTCGCGCCCGCGCGGCGCGCTCGCCTGGTC
>JACDAN010000188.1 GCA_013695385.1 Actinomycetota bacterium
GCCCAGGCCAGTGCCGCCGATGCCGCTCGCGCCGGCGTCGCCCCGGAAGAACTTCGTGAAGATCCGCCCCTGCTGCCCGATGGGAATCCCAACGCCCTCGTCGCGCACACTGATCCGAACGGCGTCGTCGTCCTTCTCCCCCTCCACGGAGATAAAGCCTCCTTCGGGCGAGTACTTGATCGCGTTCGAGAGCAGGTTGCCGATCACTTGTGCGAGCCGGTTCGGGTCGCCGCGGACCGGAAGCACGGGGTTGGGCAGGGCGAGCTCGAGCCTGTGCTTCGGACTCTGGGCCGCGTACAGCTCGAGCTGGCCTTGCAGCAGCGAGCCAATGTCGACGAGCTCCTGCGCCAGCTTGAGACGTCCCGTCTCGAGCAGCTGGACGTCGAGGAAGTCCTCGAGGAGCAACGCGAGCCTCCGAGCCTGCGAGCCTGCGAGTCGACGATGCCGAGATAGTGACGCCGCGTCTCGGAATCGAGCTCACGCTGAAGGAGCAGCGAGGTGAAGCCGATCACGCTCGCGAGCGGCGTGCGCAGCTCGTGCGAGACCGTGCTGAGGAGCTCGGTCTTCAGGCGCTCGCTCTCGCGCAGCTTCGCGTTCTGCCGCTCGAGCTCGAGACGGCTCGCCTGCAGCCTCTGGGCCATCGCGTTGAACGACCTCGTCAGCTCGCCCACCTCGCCCGGTCCCTCGTCGAGCAGTCGGAGCGACAGCTCGCCGCCCGCGATCTGGCTCGCGCCCGATGCGACAGCTCGAATAGGCCCACCGATCGAGCGGGCCACGTAAAGCCCGTAGAGCACGATCAGCGCGATCGACGAGGACACGCCGACCGCGCCCAGGAGGAGTGCGCGGCTGGACCGGCGCTCGGCCGCTGTCGTGGTGGCCGCCGCCAGCTGCTCCTCGTCGGCGAGGAAGCGCCGGAAGCGGGCGCGGATGTCGTCGGTGCGCCGCTTGCCCTCCGCCGTCACAATCGGCGTGTTGGCCGCCTGCCGGCTCTCGCCCGCGATCAGCACGACCGGCTCGAGGTAGTCGCGCAGGTACTCGCGGATCAGCGTCGTCAGCTCGGAGGCCCTTCGGCGCTGCGCGGTCTCGGGCGGGACGAGCCGCTCGAACTCCACGATTCGCCCCGGGAGCTCCTTCCGCGCACTCGCGTACGGTTGGAGGAACCGTTCGTTCCCGGTCAGTACGAGCCCTCGCAGGCCGGTCTCGAGGTCGACCACGAGCTTCTCCAGTCTCAGCGTGGCGGCGGTCACGTCCGTCGCCCGCGCCTCTCGCTTGTTGGCGTCGCTGAGGGCGGAGATCGCGAGCATGAGCGCGACAAAGGCCCCTCCGACGACGAGCGACAGCACGACACTCGCGAGCAGCAGCCGCCGAGCGATGCTCATCGCAGCAACTCCTCGACAGCCGCTATCAGCGCGTCCGGGTCGAAGGGCTTCGAGACGAATCGGTCGGCGCCGGCGGCGAACGCGCCTGCCTCGGCGTGACTCCAGGCGGTCACGACCACCACCGGCAGCGACGCGAGCTCCGGATCGCCGCGGATCTCCGTGAGCACGTCGATCCCGCTCATTCCGGGGAGCATCAGGTCGAGCACGAGGAGATCGGGCCGAAGCTCGCGAACGAGCGTGAGCGCCTGATGGCCGTCGTCGACCTCGGCGAAGCGGTAGCGCGGCCCGAGCACCGCCCGTACGAGCTCCCGCAGATTCGGCTCGTCGTCGCACAGGAGAATCGTCGTCTCCGAGGGCTCGGCTGCGGGTTCTCTCTCGTCGATCTCGACCATCGGTCGGCCCGGAGAGCGGCGGAGCGCATTCGTTCTCCGCTGCGAATCCGGAGGCGGCGTGGGTTGGAGCAGGCTCCAGAACCAGGGGTTACCCAATCGGCTGATCCGGCCCGACCGCCCACCGGAATCCCTCGGTCGGGGGACGGCGCCGAACAAGAGCGACGCGCCTAGTTACGCGGGAAGCGCATCACCGAGCGGAGTCGGAATGGGCGGTGCAGGGACCTATGACCTCCTGGTCAATCCCGGATAGGGTGGCTCGACCCCAAGCATCGGAGGATCGCGTCATGAGCATCGTTGTCCGGTTCAACCCCGCATCGCTGACGATCGAGAAGTACGACGACTCAATCCGGCGGCTTGAGGAAGCTGGAGAGTTTCCTCCGGACGGTTTGGACTACCCACGTTTGCTTCGGGTCGGACGGGAACCTGCGCGTCAGCGAGATCTGGGACTCTCGGGAGCAGTTCGAGGCGTACGGTGAGCTGTTGATGCCCATACTGGCCGACGCCGGAATCGAATTCTCGGCCGAACCAGAGGTCTTCGAGGTTCACAGCATCGTCAAGCGCTAGACGTGGCAAGTTTCGCGTGCCGCCTCTTTCGAAACGCCCTCTTGCGATGACGCTCGGAGGGCCGAGATGGCTTGATCTAGCGATGGGCGGTGCAGGGTTCGAACCTACGACCTCCTGGGTGTAAACCAGGCGCTCTCCCAGCTGAGCTAACCGCCCGCGCACGCAGGATGCCACAACGTGCGAAATGCCCCCAGCGGGATTCGAACCCGCGCTACCACCTTGAAAGGGTGGCGACCTGGGCCGCTAGTCGATGGGGGCGGCCGGAGGGAGGATAGCCTCCGACCCGGGCGCTAGGGTGCGGCGCGTGGTCGAGCGGCATCCCCCCATCACCGAGCCCCCCATCACCGAGCGACAGGGCTCGCCCGCCCTCGCCGTCCCCGCGGCCTTGCTAGCAGCGATCGCGGGAGGCATCGCCTGGGGGCTGATCGTCAAGTGGACGGAGTACGAGGTCGGCATCGTCGCCTGGGGGATCGGGTTCCTCACCGGCACGGCCGCGGTGCTGGCAACGCGCGGAGGCAAAGGGCCGGTGCTGCAGGCGATCGCGATCGTCACCGCGCTCCTCGGAATCCTGCTCGGCAAGTACCTGAGCTACGCGTTCGACGTCCAAGACCAGGCCGAGGAGGCCGGCGTCAGCCTCGGCCTCTTCTCGGGCGACATGCGAAGCTTCTTCCGGGAGGATCTCGACAAGGTCTTCGGCCTGTTCGACCTGCTCTGGGTCGGCTTCGCGGTCTACACCGCCTGGCGCGTCCCGCAACAGCAGGGGCCCGGGCCCGAGCCCGCGCCCAGACCCTCCTAGATCGCGCAGCTCGCGCGGCCGTTCTTCACCAGGTACTGCTGGTGGTACTCCTCTGCCCGCCAGAACGTGTCGGCAGGAACGATCTCTGTCGCGATCGGCTTGCGGAAACGCTCCTGCGCCCGCTCCTGCGACTTCCGCGCCGCCTGCTCCTGCTCCGGCGAGTGGAAGAAGATGGCCGAGCGGTACTGAGAGCCCACGTCCCAGCCCTGGCGGTTCACCTGCGTCGGATCGTGCAGCCCCCAGAAGGAGTCGACGAGCTCACCGTAGGAGACCTCGCTCGGGTCGAAGGTCACCTCGACCGCCTCGGCGTGTCCCGTGCGCCCGCCGCAGACCTCCTTGTACGTCGGGTTCTCGGTCTGCCCGCCCACGTAGCCCACCTGCGCGTCCTTCACGCCCGGCGTGTTGCGGAACTCGACCTCGACGCCCCAGAAGCAGCCGGCGGCGAAGGTGGCCTTCTCGAGGGGCGCGCTCATGACGGCTCCAGCTCGAGGGCGCAGGAGTTGATGCAGTAGCGCTGCCCGGTCGGGCCGGGCCCGTCCGGGAAGACGTGGCCGAGATGGCCGCCGCACGAGGCACACATGACCTCGGTGCGGGTCATCCCGAACTTGCGGTCCGTCTCGGTGATGACGCTCTCGAGCTCTGCCGGCTCGACGAAGCTCGGCCAGCCCGTCCCGGAGTCGAACTTCGCCTCGGAGCGGAAGAGCTCGGCGCCGCAGCCCGCGCAGCGATAGACGCCTTGATCTTTCATGTCGTTGTACTTGCCGGTGAAGGCTCGCTCGGTGCCTTTGCGACGCAGCACCTCGTACTGCTCGGGACTCAGCTCGGCGCGCCACTCGGCATCTGACTTCTGGATTTTCGTGTTCATGCCTGGAGGGTAGCGAGCGCGGGATTACGCCCTGATTAAGCCTCCGGCAGAACGAAGGCCGCGATCGCGATGAAGTGCGTCGCCGCCGCCGCGATCACGAGCAGGTGAAAGATCTCGTGGTAGCCAAAAACCGCGGGGCGCGGGTTCGGGCGTTGGAGCGCGTAGGCCAGGGCTCCGAGCGTGTAGAGGCCGCCGCCGGCGAAGACCAGCACCGCGGGCGCAATGCCCACCTCGACGAGGTCCGGAACCGCAGCGACACCGACCCAGCCGAGCGCGATGAAGACGATCGCCGTCACCCACGTCGGGGCATCCACCCAGAGGAGGTTCAGCACGAGCCCGGCGGCAGCCCCGCACCACACGACGACGAGGATCGCGTCGGCGAGGGCCCCTTCGAACATGAGGACCGCGAACGGCGTGTACGTGCCGGCGATCAGCAGCAGGATGGTCGAGTGATCGAGCCGCCGCATCCACTTGCGCACCTGCGGCGAGCGCCAGGTGACGCGGTGGTAGAGCGCGCTGACGCCGAACATCGCCGCGAGCGCGACCGCGTAGACCCACATCGCGATCCGCTCGCGCAGCGAGTCGGCGAGCACGACGAGTACCGCTCCCCCCGTGACCGCGACGAAGAACGCGTACTGGTGGAAGACGCCTCGGAGCCGCGGACGCTCGAGCAGATCCATCGAGACCATGATGCCGAACCGTTCCTATACTCGCAGCAAGGGCCGTTAGCTCAGTTGGTAGAGCAGGGGACTTTTAATCCCAAGGTCGCTGGTTCGATCCCAGCACGGCCCATCCAACTTTGGCTGCATAGACTGGTATTTGGTGCTGGCCGATCAAACCCTTAGAGTTCGAGGAGTACGCAAAGAGTACGAGGAAAGGGCTTGATCTGGCCAGTCTCCAAGCGAAGCACGTACGCACTTGTGAGCTTGGCAAGCCTTGGACGACGTTTGCTCAGGCAGTCGCCGGGTGCTCATGCCCCAAAGGACCCGTCTACTACGCCGTCGTCCGAGAGGGTCCACGCGCAGACAAGATCCGAGTCGGGCGCAGTCGGAGAGACGCTGAACGTGCACTCCGCAAGATCGCCGTGGAAGTGGATGACGGCCAGTACAGGCCCCAGCCGAACATTCCGTTCGACGTCTGGGCAGATCGCTGGCTGGACTCGCTCGAGCGGAAAGGATCCACCGTGCGCTCGTACCGCTCCACGGTTGCCTATGCGAAGGCGGTCCTTGGCCGGACTCCGGTCCGGCGGCTGCGGGCTGAGCACATCGCTCGATTCAACGAGCATCTTCGAAAGACAGGCATGTCGGCCTCCACGAGGGCGAAGCATCTTCGGGTACTCGGCGCCTGCCTTGGGGCGGCCGTCCGCCACGGCTACGCCGGTCGGAATCCGGTACGTGACCTATCGCCGGGTGAGAAGCCGCGGGCAGCGCGGAAAGAGTCGGCCTACTTTGAGAACCACGAATTGCCACGGCTGTTTGCCGAGCTCTCGCCAGGCATCTACAAGACTTTGTTCCTCGTCGCCCTCAAGACTGGCATGCGCCAGGGCGAGATCTTGGCGCTGCGCTGGGG
>JACDAN010000208.1 GCA_013695385.1 Actinomycetota bacterium
GCCCAGCTCGGCGGGTTCGCGCTCTACCTGCGCGCGGACGACCTCCAGCTGGGTCGCGGCGAGACGATCCGGGACACCGCCACGGTCCTCTCCCGCTACCTCGACGCGATCATGATCCGCACCTTCGCGCAGGACGACGTCGACGAGCTCGCGAAGCATGCGTCGATTCCGGTCATCAACGGGCTCACCGACTCGGCGCACCCCTGCCAGGCGCTGGCGGACGTGCAGACGATCCGGGAGCGGCTGGGCCGGCTCGAAGGCGTGCGTGTGGCCTACCTCGGCGACGGGAACAACGTCTGCTCTTCGCTGATGGTCGCCTGCGCCCGCCTCGGATCGAGCTTCGTCGCCGCCACGCCGGCGGGCTACGAGCCCGATGAGCGCGCCCTCGAGGTTGCGTGCGGATCCGGGGCAACCGTGGAGGTCACGAACGACCCTGACGAGGCAGTTCGCGGCGCCGACGTCCTCTACACGGACGTCTGGACGAGCATGGGGCAGGACGAGGAGCGCGAGCGGCGCCTCGGCGACCTCGAGGGCTACGGGATCACGGAGGGGCTCGTCGCGAAGGCGGCGGGCGATGCAATCGTGCTGCACTGCCTCCCCGCGCACTATGGGGAAGAGATCACCGAAGGCGTCCTCTACGGGCCGCAGTCGGCCGTCTGGGATCAGGCCGAGAATCGACTCCACGCCCAGAAGGCGCTGATGGCGCTCGTGATCAACTAGCGGGCCATGTTCCCGATCAAGGACAACGCCCCCACTCGCCACTTCCCGATCGTCACGGTCGCGCTGATCGCGATCAACGCGGCGGTCTGGATCCTCTACCAGGTGCCCGATCTCGAGGGCTCGGTCAACCAGCTGGCCTACCACCCCTGCGAGATCGAGGATTCCTGTGCCGTCGTCGGCGAGGACTGGCCTGTCACCTCGGTGTCCTCCATGTTCATGCACGGCGACTGGCTCCACATCATCGGGAACATGCTCTTCCTCTGGATCTTCGGGAACAACGTCGAGGATTCCCTCGGCAAGGTTCGCTACCTCGTCTTCTACTTGCTGGGCGGGTTCGCGGCGACGGCGCTGCAGACGTTCATCACGCTCTCCCAGGCCACCCAGGCCGAGTCGGAGATCCCCAACCTCGGAGCCAGCGGCGCGGTCTCCGCGGTGCTCGGCGCCTACCTGCTGATCCTCCCGCGGGCGCGGGTCATGACCGTGATCTTCATCCTCATCATCCTGATCCGGGAGCTTCCGGCCTGGATCTTCCTCGGAATCTGGTTCGGGCTCCAGCTCTGGCAGGGAGGCTTCTCTCTCGTCAGCCCGGAGGAAGGCGGAGGCGTGGCGTTCTTCGCGCACATCGGCGGGTTCGTGTTCGGGATGGCCACCGTCTACCTGTTCCTGAAACGCCGGCCGCTCCGTCCGGCCTACTAGCGAGCCGGTGACGCCGGAGGAGTTCGAGGCGCACGTCAAGGCGGCGCTCGACGACCTGCCGCCGGATATCGCGCAAATGCTCGACAACGTCGCGGTCGTCGTCGAGGACAAGAGCGAGGAAGAGCCGGACGTCTTCGGCTGGTATGACGGACTCGGGCCTGCGCGCGAGCGGGCGGGAGCGCTGCCCGACCGGATCGTGATCTACCGGCTCCCTCTAGTGGAGTCGTTCCACGACCCCGAGAGGCTCCGCCGGGAGATCCGGATCACCGTCCTCCACGAAGTCGGCCACTACTTCGGATTGGACGAGGAACGGATCCGGGAGCTTGGATACGGGTAGGGGAATGAGGAGATCGAGATCGTCGTTTTCCCGGGTGTGAGGACACTGAATGACATCCGTACGGAGATCGAGCGCGAGACCGAGGAGCGCGCCGACCTCTTCCACCGCCTCTCTCAGGGCCACGACGCCGTGCTCTCGGCCGGGCTGAAAGCCACGGACGAGCGCATTGCCAAACTCTGGGACGAGCATCGCCAGGCTCGCGCCTATCTTCGCTTCGGCGACCGCGACGAGATCATCCGCCGCGCCCGCCTCGAAGAGCGCATCGACCGGGCGGCGTAGCCAGAGAATCGG
>JACDAN010000247.1 GCA_013695385.1 Actinomycetota bacterium
GTGCAGGAGTGGCCCAGGCGCGTCAGATCGCGCAGCCGGTCCCGCAAGATCGTGGCATCGATCATCTGGTCCCGGCCTCGTGCAGGAGCGACGCGACCCTCTCCATGTCCGCGGCCGAGTAGCGCCAGTCCGTCGGGATCGTCAGCACACGCGCAGACAGATCCCGCACCCGCTCGGAGGCCGGGCGCTCGTTCGGCCAGTGAACGGGGCAGTACACGCCGGCCTCGCGGAGGGTTTCGCGAACCCGGTCGCGCACCTCATGCGACTCGAAGAGGAGCACGACGCCGAGCGGCGCCGCTCCGGCCGGCCACTCCTCGAACAGAGGCTCCGCGGTCTGCAGCCCGGACAGCGACCCCAGCAGGTGGAGCGCGTTGTCCGCGCGCCGGACCCGCCACGGGAGGGGCGCGCCGCCGATCACGGCCTCACGCGCCGCGGGAGAAGCCGCGGCGACCGACGTCCTCGCGAGCCGCTCCTCGCCCTCGATCTGCAACCGCCGAAACCGCTCTTTCAGCCCCTCGTCGCCGCCGTTCGCGAGATACCGACCCTTCAGCAGCATCGCGGCAAGCTTCAGCTCGCTTCCGTCCGCCGGCTCGCGCGGCTGTGGTGGGAGGTCGAGGCCCCGCGGGGACCACAAGATCGCCCCGTCCGGTACCGGCAACGTCTTCCGCAGCGAGCTGAACGCGAAGTCGGCGCTCGACGCGACCGCCAGAGGCGAGAAGGGATCGTGGGAATGATCCTCGACCAGCACGAAAGCCCCGGCGCCGCTCCGCTCTTCCCACCCAGCCTCTCCGCGCACCCCGAAATAGTCGACTGCCACGACCATGTCGCCCGGAGCCGCATGCAGCGTCTCCCAGCGCGGCTCCTCCCAGCGCGGGTCGTCCTCGTACACGCGGACATCGGCGAGCCCCTCCCACCCAACGGCGACCTCGTGGCAGAAGTAGTCGGGAAGCCAGAGCGTCCGCGGGCGCAGCAGGTCGACGAGCGCCTCGACGGCGTGCCGGCCGAGCGCGTACCAGACGGCCGGCCTCGGCCAGGGGTGGAAGGGCCGCGGCGTCTCGACCGGCGAGTGAAACTCGCCACCGACCTCCCACCGCGTCTGGGTCACGGCGGTCACATCAACCCGCGTTCGCGCCTGACAGCGTCGTGCAGACCGACGTCGTCGACCTCGGCGTCCGTCTGCGCGGGCTGCGCGCCGCGCATCGAGAGCACCTTCAGCATGGTCAACCCGACGATCTTCAGGTCGACCCAGAGGCTGCGGTTGTCCACGTACCAGACGTCCAGTGCGAGTCGCTTCGAGAAGGGGATGTCGTGGCGGCCGTGCACCTGTGCCCACCCGGTGATCCCCGGCTTGACGTCGTGGCGCCGCATCTGCTCGGGCGAGTACCACTTCAGGAACTCCATCAGCAGGGGCCTCGGCCCGATGAAGGTCATGTCGCCACGGAGGATGTTCCAGAGCTGAGGCAGCTCGTCCAGGCTGAGCTGGCGCATGAAGATCCCGAGCCGGGTCAGCCGCTCCTCGTCGGGCAGGGGGCCGCCCGCGGCGCCGAAAGCGTCCTTCATCGTCCGGAACTTGTAAACCTCGAACGGCTCGCCCCTGTAGCCCGGTCGCTGTTGGCGGAAGACGACGGGAGAACCCATCGTCAGCCGGATCGCGAGGGCGAGGCCGGCCATGAGCGGAGCGAGGACGACGGCAAGGGCAGAGGCGCCGGTGAGATCGAAGAGTCTCCGCATGACCCCGGAACTATGGCGTCCGCGAGCGCAGATAGGCGAGTGAGGCGATTGCCGGCCAGGGATCGTCCAGCGCGAAGACGGCTCGCGCCTTGGGCCCGCGCAGGTAGCCGGACAGAAACCGCCGCGGGCCGAGCTCCCGCCGCCGCGCCATCTGGACCGAGACATAGACGTCCTTCGCGAGGTAGATCCAGGTGAGGTCGCCCTGGAACGTCGGCAGGGGCGCGACCTCGCGGCCGGAGAGATCGTCGTAGACGACCCGCGGAAGGTCGAGATGACGGTTCGCCGCAAGGCCGGCCCAGACGGGCAGCCGCGTGTTCACCTCCAGCACGCGGAACTCGCCGTCGCGCGGGTCCTGCGCGAACTCGACGTGGGCGATCCCCGTGTAGCCGGCGGTGCGGAGCAGCCGGAGCCCCTGGTCGAGCACGCGCGGCTCGTAGTCGACCTCGAAGACGGCGCTCGTCCCGAAGCGGAGCGGCCCCTGACGCACCTTTCGGCCGACGACGGTGACGAGCGGCCGACCGTCGCGACCGACGTACGCGAGCAGCGAGTACACGCGCTCGTGCGAGTCCGGGACGACCTCCTGGATGATCGTCCGGAAGCCTCGATCCCGTGCTTCTCGCGCGACGCGCAGCGCCTCCTCGACATCCTGCGCGACGATGGCCTTGTGGCCGAACGTGAGCGCGAACTCCTGGCCCTCGACCGCCTTGACGACGAGGGGCGGGCGGAGATTCGCCTCCCGCACCGCCGCGTCGCCGTCGGCGAGAACCGTTCCGGGAAAGAGAACCTCGGCCTCTGCGGCGACCGACGGAAGGAGATCCTTGCGGCGAAGGGACACGACGGCCTGCGGGTCGTCGGGCAGCGGCATGTCGGCAAGGGCGCGGGCCTCCTCCCATCGGTCGAGCGCCCACTCGACGTGCTCGTCTCGCTCGGGGAAGAGGACGACGCGCTCTCCTTCGCTGCGAATCGCCCCGAGCACCGCGTCGGCGTCTCCATGAGCGACGAGATGGCGCTTCCCGAGGTAGCGCGACCTGAATCCGAACTCGTGAAGGCCCCACGAGATCCCCGTGACCGGGATCTCTGCTCGACCCAGGCTGCGAGTCACGGCCAGGCCGGCATGGAGGAGCCCGAAGACGACTGCAGGCCTCATGCGACCCGCCCGGCCTGGATCGACACCGGCCGTGGTCAACTCGAGATCGCCTGCTCGAGCGTGAGCTCGAGCCGTTCGGCCATCAGGTCGCGCGAGAACTCGCGCTCGGCGAGCGCACGGGCGTTCCGGCCCATCCGCTCGACCCGCTCCGGGGCGGCCGAGAGCTCGGCGAGGACGCCGGCCAGGGTTTCCGGCTTGCCCGTCGGGACCCACGCACCCGCGTCGTTCTCCTCCACGAGGCGCCGAAGCCACCCGTCGAGGTTCACGACCACGGGCTTGCCGGCCGCCAACGAGTCGAAGAACTTGTTCGGCGAGTTCGTCTCGAGGATGGGATACGGCGCGAAGATCGTCAGCGTGACGTCGGCGGCGCCGACGATGCCGGTCAGCTCGTCCTTCGCCACCGGCGGCAGGAACAGGAGATTCCCGAGCCCCAGCTCGCGTGCACGACGTTCCAGCCGCGGCCGCTCGCCCCCGTCGCCCAGCGCGACGATCGTGACCCGGCTCCCTTGCAGGGCCACTGCGGCGTCCACGAGCTGGTCGAGCCCGGCTCCTCGGCCCATCGAGCCCGCATAGAGGGCCACGAAGCGGTCCTCCAGGCCATGTCTGGCGCGGAACCCTGCGTCGACGATGCCGGGCCGGAAGACATCGAGGTCGGCGGCGTTCGGGATCAGGGAGAGCTTCTCGCTCGGGATCCCGCGCCGCTCGAGATCCTGCTGCGCGCCCTCACTGAGCACGACGATCTTCTCCGCGCCCTCGTAGAGGCGCCGCTCCAGCCACTCCGCGCTGCGCACCGCGGGTTTGCTCTTCAGCGCCCCGAGCTCAACCGGAACGGCGGGCCAGAGGTCGCGGATCTCGAACACGAACGGGACCCGCTTCAGCCGCGCCGTCGCCAGCCCGGAGATCCCGATCGTGAGCGGCGTGGACGAGGCGAAGACCACGTCCGGGCGGCGCTCCAGCGCTCCCGCGACGGCCGCGGCGATCGTGAAGGCCGCGAACGACGCCAGTCGGACCGGCGTCGGGTAGCGGTTCGCGTAGGGGACGTTCAGGAAGAGCACGTCGATCCCCTCCACCCACTCTCGAGCCACGAGGCGGCCCGGAGGGCGTCCGTCGCGGCCGGTCTCCAGCATTCGCGTGTCGCGGCTGACGATCGTGACGCGGTGGCCGCGGTCGACGAGCCGACGCGCAAGCTCGTACGAGCGCGTCGCGGTCGACCGCCGCCGGGTGGCGAAGTACTGGTGGAAGTAGAGGACGTCCAAAGGGGTGGTTTCCGGGTGCACCTATGATGCGGCCTCGGTGCGAATCGCGCTGCTCGATCCGCCCTCGTACTCCCCTGCGTACGACCACCACCTCGCCTCGGCGCTCGCCGCGCGCGCTCACGAGGTGCACCTCCTGACCTCGCCGTTCGCCTTCGCCGCCGTGCCCGAACCGGACGGGTACGAGCGGCGCGAGCTGTTCCTGCCCCTGAGCGGCAGGTTGCTCCGGCGGTCGCCGAGATCGTCCCTGCGCTTTGCCCTCAAGGGCCTGGAGTACCTGCCCAGCGTCGCCCGGCTCGTCCGCTCCGTCAGGGCACTGAACCCCGAAGTCGTTCACGTCCAGTGGCTCACCGTCCCGCGGTATGACCTCCGCTGGGTGAGCCGTCTGCGCCGCGACCGCCCCGTCGTGCTGACGGCACACAACGTGCTGCCGCATTCGGGAGAGGCCGACGAAGGCCGGCGCCGGGCGATCTACGGCGCCTTCGACCGGATCGTGGTGCACACCCGGAGCGGCGCCGATCAGCTGGGCCGGTTCGGGGTCGAGCGCGAGAAGGTCGTGCGGATCCCGCACGGCACGTTCGACGCGCCGCTCGCTGCCGGGATCGAGCCGCCCAGCGGCCGCACGCTGCTCTTCTTCGGCCTGATCCGTGACTACAAGGGGCTCGACACGCTCATCGAGGCCCTCCCGCGCATCTCCGATGCGCGGCTCGTGGTCGGCGGCGACCCGATCGACCCCGTTGAGCCCCTGCAGCGGCTCGCCGCCGAGCTCGGCGTCGCCGACCGGATCGACTGGCAACTCGGCTACGTCTCGCAGGGGGAGGTCGAGCGCCTCATGCGCGAGGCCACCCTGACCGTGTTTCCCTACAGGAGCACCGAGTCCGCGTCGGGGGCGCTCGCGACGGCGCTCGGCCACGGG